>CAYWLE010000212.1:0-3261 GCA_964458825.1 uncultured Oscillospiraceae bacterium
CCCGGCCTGTGGACGGACTTCGGCTGCACCCTGTCCGCCGGCGGCAGCTATCGCTGGTACCGCGATGTGCTATGCGAAAATGCGGTGCAGCAGGCGGCCGAGAGCGGTGAAAATGTATACGATATCATGGGCAGGCAGGCGGAAGGCTCCGTGCCCGGCGCCAACGGCGTGGTATTCACGCCCTATCTCTCCGGCGAGCGCTGTCCCTATCCCGACCCCAACTGCCGCGGCAGCTTCTACGGCATGAGCCTGACCACCACCCGCGGAGACATGACCCGCGCCGTCATGGAGGGCGTCACCTATTCCCTGCGTCAGCTGGTGGATATCTTCGGCAGCATGACCAGCCTCGAAAAGGTCTATACCGCGGGCGGCGGCGCCTTCAGCCCGCTCTGGCGGCAAATGCAGGCGGATATCTTCGATCTGCCCGTCTACACCATGTCCGCAGCCAGCGAGGGCGGCGCTTACGGCGCTGTGCTTGTGGCTGGCATCGGCGCAGGTCTGTGGAAAAACCTCGCCGAGGCTGTGGAAGTCATCACCCCTCAGACCGAGTGCCATCCCATCCCCGCCAACCAGCAGGGCTACAGCAAGTCCTACGAAATCTACAAAAAGCTCTATCCCGCGCTGAAGGACGTCTACGACGCTGGCGCTGAGCTGGGGTACTAACGGGAGAAACGCTCAGGGGCGCTGCCCCTGAGAAAGCGGATTCTCAAGGCAGAGCCTTGAACAGGGTATGGGGTGGAACCCCATGAAAGGGGTTTCAGGGGTGAAGCCCCTAAGAAGGCTCCACGTGCAGGATCACCAGCTCCGGGCGGTTGAAGAGCCGCGGCACGGCGCTTCGGGCAAGCCCGCGGGAAACCAACAGCCAGCCCTCGCCTGCCGGATATAGACCGGAGGTATACTTGGGAAACCAGCCTTGGTTGGGTGCATATAGTCCGGGCAGCAAGCCGGGAATGCGAAGCTGCCCGCCGTGGGCATGACCGGACACGGTTATATCAAAGCCCTCGCTGTAGCTGTCGATCCTGTCCGGGCGGTGTGCCAGAAGGAGGGTAAACACATCGTCATCGGCACGGCAGGCATCAATCTGCTCCCCCCACTGGGCGCGGGTCAGCCCCTGTGGGTCGTCCGTGCCTGCGATGCGGATTTCACCAAAATCCACGCTCTGCCCCTCCAGCACCGTCACGCCCATATCCCGGAGCGCGGCCTTGATCTGCGCCTCCTCGCCAGATGCACACTCGTGGTTGCCCGTGGTATAGAATATGGGCAGACCACCCAGCCCCTCCGCCAGCGCCCGCATGCCTTCAAGCTCCGCCACGCTGTTCGCCATATCGCCGGGCGCAAGCAGCGCCTCCGCGCCGGAATCCAGCACGGCTTGGATCAGCTGGCTCTGGTTCTCTCCATAGAGGCTGTTGTGCAGGTCGCTCGCCACCGCCAGCGTGATCTCCCGCGTCACCTTCGGCGAGGTGATTGTGTAGTGGCTCAGCTCCAGCCGCTGGGAGAGCGCCGCCATAACCAGCACCGCGCCCAGCAGCAGCGCCGCAAGCCATATTGCTATTCTTTTCAACGTTCCTCTCCTGCGCATCATGCTCCCGCCTCGCGTTTTTTGCTTTTTATTATCCTGCCTTTTCTGACGAAGCCTGCATGGAAATGGTTCCCAAGGCTCGCCTGCCATGCTTCTCCGCAGAACCGCACTCCTTCAGGATACGCCGCCCGAACCTCCCTCATGCACTTGCATTTTCATCGGTCATGTAGTATGATGGTTTCTGGAAAAGCATAAAGCTGCATTTTAGAATCACAAAGGAGGTTACCCCATGCGCAAGCTCTGTTCCCTGCTGCTGGTTTTTGCACTGATCCTCGGCTGCTCTGCCCTCGCGGAGGATAATCTTGTGGAGCACGACTTCGGTCACTTCACGCTCGCCATTCCTGCCGATGCGATGGGCACCATCACCGATGAGATCACGGCAAACGTACCCTTCATCACCATATACGAAAACTACGATGAAAACGCCCTGTTCAATTCAAGTCTGGACTGCGTGTGGAATGAGGTTCGCATCGATTTCAGCGCCGTGGAGCCAGATGCCTACGCCCAGAGCATACTCGATTCCCTCGTAACCCAGTTCACCTCCATGGGTCTTGGTATCTCCGACGCCGCGGTGATGGATCCCATCTATGCAGACAAGGGCGGCGCGGATATGTTCAGCTGCCTGATCTACATGGTTGTAGACTACACTGCCCTCGGCATCGACCTCAAGACCCCCACCTACACCCTGCTGAGCATGAGATCTGACGACGCCGTGGGCGGCAGCTACAGCTTCACCGTCACCTCCGATGATCTGGACAACTGCACGATGCTGCGCAGCATTACGGATTCCATCCGCTGGACGCTGTAGCGCGCATAAAAGCATAAAGGGAGCAGCCAACGTTGAAATCGCGTTGGCTGCTCCCTTGTTTTGGTTGGTTAAATCTTTTCCATGGAAGCCTTCAGGCGGCGCAGAGTCTCCTCCTTGCCCAGCAGGTAGGCAATTTCAAATGCTCCGCCGGGGGTGGACATCTGACCGGAAATTGCGATGCGCAGCGGCCAGAGCATCTGCCCGTTCTTCATGCCGGTGGCGGGGATGGCAGCCATCACCACATCATGGATATTGGCTTCAGACCAATCCTCAATGCCCTCCAGCACGGGCAGGATGGTGGCAAGGGCGGTCTTGGCGCTCTCCAGCGTGCTCTTCTGCTTCTTGTTTACATAGAGGCTGCTGTCAAACTCCGGCATTTCCGCCAAGAACCTTACCATGTCCGGCAGCTGCTTGAAATACTCGGTGCGTGCCTGAAGAAGCTCGCCCAGACGCTTGAAATCAAACCTTGCAGGATCCAGCACCTTGGCTAGCCACGGCGCGGCATGCTCCAGATAGGCTTCAGGCGTGAGCTTGCGGATATACTCGGCATTGAACCAGTTCATCTTCACCATATCGAAGAACGACGGGCTCTTGGACAGACCCTCCAGATCAAACACATCCTCCAGCTCATGCAGGGTGTAAAACTCACGCTCGCCCCGGGGGCTCCAGCCAAGCAGAACCAGATAATTGATGATGGCTTCCACCAGATAGCCGTCCGCCAGCAGATCCTCAAAGGAGGGATCGCCTTGGCTCTTGCTCATCTTGCGCTTGACAATCGCCTTGATGGGCTGCCCATTTTCATCCAGCACCAGATTGCCGTTTTCATCGGTCTGCATCTGATATACGCCGGTCTTCTTATTGCGCAGGGTACCCT
>CAYWLE010000213.1:0-2060 GCA_964458825.1 uncultured Oscillospiraceae bacterium
ACTTGCTGGTTACCTTTTCTCTACCCTTGCGGATCAACTGATTGATCGTCGGCATGGAAGAAAAGCACCTCCTGAACTAAATTCAAATTCTAAAGCTTCTATACGCACTTCCGCAACCCTGGAAGAGTGATAGCCTTTTGGTGTAACGGGCCGTATCCATCTCTCCGTGCAGGAGAATATTGGCTGCTCAGACCTTTTTCAAGCCTGCGGAGGCGGTCTTTACCTCCACGCCGCACGCCTGACCCAGCTCCTTCATCGAATCGACCTCTATCATCCGCACGCCCGCATCATTGCACGCCTGCCGCACCTGACGGACAATGTACAAATCTGCGTCGCGGGCGATGTAGGCCACCGATATCTCGCCAGCGCCAATCGCACGAAGCAGCCTGCGCGTGCCAACAACCTTCAAACTGTCATTGAGTTTTTCAAGCATTGCATACACGCTCCTTTCAGACATACCCGAACCTCTAAATCATATCACCGAATCCCCTTCCTGTCAAGCAAAATACGGTTTTATATGCCTCAAATCGTGAATTTTAACCATATTTCTACGGAAAAAACCGCGTCTTCACCCCTGCTCCAAGATGCTTAAAGCCTTCTCAAAAAAGGACGCCCGCTTTCTATTTAATCGAAAGCGGACGCCCGTTGCATCATACTTTAATATGCCTCGTGGATCTCGATATCGGTGTAGCGCTTCAGGCCGGTACCGGCGGGAATCTGCTTGCCGATGATCACGTTTTCCTTCAGACCCAGCAGCGGATCGACCTTGCCCTTGATGGCGGCCTCGGTCAGCACGCGGGTGGTTTCCTGGAAGGAAGCGGCGGAGAGGAAGGAATCCGTTGCCAGCGCAGCCTTGGTAATGCCCAGCAGCGTGCGCTTTGCAGTTGCGGGACGCATGCCGTTTTCCAGCGCCTGCCTGTTCACCTGATCGAACTTGTAGATGTCCACCAGCGAGCCGGGCAGCAGGTCGGTGTCGTTGGCCTCCTCGATCTTTACCTTGCGCAGCATCTGACGCACGATAACCTCGATGTGCTTGTCTGCGATCTCAACGCCCTGACGGCGGTAGACTGCCTGAACCTCCTTCACCAGGTAATCCTGCACAGCCTTCACGCCGAGGATGCGCAGCAGGTCGTGGGGATTGATGGAGCCTTCGATCAGCTCCTCGCCGGCGGTCACATGGTCGCCGTCCTCAACGCGCAGCTTGCTGCCATAGTTAATGGGATATTCCTTGGTTTCCATCGCGGTCTCGCCGTTGCCAGCCTCGGACTGGATGATCATCTTGCGGCGCTTCTTGGCGTCGGTCACGATGCGCACCACGCCGGAAATGTCCGCCAAGGTTGCCTCGCGCTTGGGTCTGCGTGCCTCGAACAGCTCCTCTACGCGGGGAAGACCCTGCGTGATGTCCTCGCCGGTGGCAACGCCGCCGGTATGGAAGGTACGCATGGTAAGCTGCGTGCCGGGCTCGCCGATGGACTGAGCCGCGATGATGCCCACAGCCTCGCCCACGTCAACCAGCTTGCCGTTGGTCATGTTCGCGCCGTAGCAGCGCGCGCACACGCCCACATTGGACTGGCAGGTGAGCACCGAGCGGATGTTGACCTCGGTGATGCCCGCGGCAACGATCTTCTTTGCGATATCGTGGGTGATCAGCTCGTTCATCTCCACGATGACCTCGCCGGTCGCGGGGTTAACCACGTCCTCGGCAGCCACGCGGCCGCGCAGGCGATCCTCCAGAGCCTCGATCACGTCGCCGGGCTCGCCGATATCCTGCACCTTCATGCCGCGCACAGGCTCACCACGGTTGGCAAAGCAGTCGATCTCGCGGATAATGTTCTCCTGCGATACGTCCACCAAGCGGCGGGTCATGTAGCCCGAGTCAGCGGTCTTGGTTGCCGTATCAGCCAGCGACTTACGGGAGCCGTGGGAGGAGAGGAAGAACTCCAGCACCGACAGACCCTCGCGGAAGTTTGCCTTGATGGGCAGCTCGATGATCTTGCCGGTCGGCGAAGCCATCAGACCGCGCATGCCGGCCAACTGACGGATCTGGTTGGTGGAGCCTC
>CAYWLE010000213.1:2070-3255 GCA_964458825.1 uncultured Oscillospiraceae bacterium
CCGCCATCATGTTGATGGGGTTGAACTTCTCCAGGCTGGTAAGAACCTCCTTGGTTACTGCGTTGGTGGCGTCCTCCCAGATCTTGATGACCGCGCTGTAGCGCTCGTTTTCAGACATACGGCCGCGCTTGAACTCGCGCTCGATGCGGTGCACCTGATCCTCTGCCGCATGCAGAATTTCCTTCTTCTTGGGCGGCACGATGATATCGGCAACGGATACGGTCAGCGCAGCGCGGGTGGAATATTTATAGCCCAGCGCCTTGATATCGTCCAGCATGTGGGAGGTCACGGTCACGCCATGGGCACGGTAGCAGTTGTCAATGATCTTGGCAAGCTGCTTTTTGCCTACGGTTTCGTCGATCTCCAGCTTGAACATATCATCGATGGTCTCTCTCTTCTGCATGCCCATGTCCTGCGGAATGGCTTGGTTGAAGATCACGCGACCAATGGTGGTGTTCACGATGCGGGTGTGCTTCTCGCCGTCGATCACCTTGCTCATGCGGATGTTGCACGGCTCCTCCAGCTTCAGCTCGCCGGTGCCGTAGGCCATCAGCGCCTCATCCACATCCAGATAGCTCTTGTATTTCTTGTGCGCCACGCCGTCGATAATGACCTCTTCAGGCTCGAGGCGCTCGTCGCGCATGGTCAGGTAGTAGCAGCCAAGCACCATGTCCTGCGTGGGGCAGATAACCGGCTTGCCATCCTGGGGCTTGAGTATATTGTGGGCAGCCAGCATCAGGAAGCGTGCCTCTGCCTGCGCCTCCATGCTCAGCGGCACGTGAACAGCCATCTGGTCGCCGTCAAAGTCGGCGTTGAAGGCGGTGCAGCACAGCGGGTGCAGCTTCAGAGCCTTGCCCTCCACGAGGATCGGCTCGAACGCCTGTATGCCCAGCCTGTGCAGCGTAGGCGCACGGTTCAAAAGCACCGGATGATCCTTGATAACATGCTCCAGCACGTCCCAGATCTCGGGCTTGAGCCGCTCAACAGCGCGCTTTGCCGTCTTTACGTTCACAGCCATGCCCTGGTTCACCAGCCGCTCGATAACGAAGGGCTTGAACAGCTCCAGCGCCATCTCCTTGGGCAGACCGCACTGATACAGCTTCAGGCTCGGGCCAACCACGATAACGCTTCGGCCGGAATAGTCCACGCGCTTGCCCAGCAGGTTCTGGCGGAAGCGGCCCTGCT
>CAYWLE010000214.1:0-3245 GCA_964458825.1 uncultured Oscillospiraceae bacterium
GCACCACGCGAATGTCCTTGGCCATGGCGAGAAACATCTTGCGCAGCGTTTCTGCCTGAGCCTCCTCCCGGGAGGCAAAGTTCAGCTGGGACAGCTTGGTTACGCCGTCAACCAGCAGCTCAACCTCCTGCCCGAACTCCTGACCGATGCTCTCCAGCGTCACGCCGTCCACGTCCTCCACGCAGTCGTGCAGAAGACCGGCGGCAATGGTGGTGGCATCCAGCATCAGGTCAGTCAGTATTACCGCTACGGCGCAGGGATGGCTGAAGTAAGGCTCGCCGGACTTGCGCTTCTGGTTTTCATGCGCCTTTTCGGCATATTGGTAGGCGCGGCGAACCAGATCCATATCGTCGTCCGGGTGGAACTTCCGTATTCGGAGGATCAGATCCTCCACGCTCATATAAGCGATATCTGCATTATTGGTCATTGAAGCTCCTCCCTTCCGCAGTGGTTTTCGTAGCGATCGACGCTATACCCGCTCCTCCAAGCCTGCATGGCGCGCCATAGGGCGCTGCTGTCGGGATCCGTCTTCCTCATGGGCGGCACCCGCAGCGCAAAGGGGCTTTCCTGTAGCTCCACAATGCGCATATCCATCAGCGCCAGCACCGAAGCCCGGCATGAGAGCGGATCGAGCCCCGACCAGTCTGCCAGCCGCATGTCCAGCGCCGCCCAGTCCGGCAGGTGTACGGGTCTGCGCATCAGCTGAAGCAGCGCCTTGAGAACCTCGCGCATCTCGTCCACGCTGGGCAGCCTCTCTGCTAGAGGAGAGGGCATATCCAGCGTGAAATATTCCACATTCTCCGGCAGGCTATCCAGTGGAGGCACGCCCGCCAGCACCAGCCGCCGCAGCGCTCTCGGGAAGCCGGTCAGGCTGTCGGGACAGAGCGATATGGCGTTGAAGGCGCGCCTGTCGCGGGGAAGCACGCCAATATGCACATCCAGCGGGTAAGGCTCCATCTGGCTGAGGATGGTCTGAGCAGCATCGCAGTCGGCGCATAGGATCCACGTGCCCTGCACGCTGCTGGAAAGCATTTCCCGCAGACCAGCCATGTCGATGCCCTTGGCGGCACGCAAAGCACAGCTACCTCTATTATAGAGCAGCTCTGTTAAGAAACGACGCTGAAGCGCGTTCAGCTCATCCCGGGCGGCGTCCAGCCTGAGCCGAGGCTGGCTCTCCCGCAGGGCGCTCAGGCGCAGCTGTACGTCCGTGCGACCGTTCCAGTGGTTCAGCTGGGGGGTAAAGAGGATATCCGCAGCATCGCCCAGCTCCCCGGCACGCTCTCCCGCGCCGAAGAATATGCCGGTGCGGCGTGCGCCATCCTCCGAGGCGATCAGCCGCAGGTGCGCGCCCTGCGCGCCGATGGCACGCGCCTCCACCAGATGCACGCTCGCAAGGAATACCGGCTCCGGGTTGCCGCAGCCCGTTGGCTCCAGCAGCCTCAGCTCCTGCACAAAGACCTCGCTGCAATCGTTTAGGTGGATATCCACATCATAGCCAGCGGCAGGCAGGTAGGCTTGGGGATCAATGTTTTTCAATAGATAGCTGTCTAGCGCGGTCTGTAGGGCGGGCAGGTTCTCCGCCCGCAGGGTGAGCCCGGCGGCCTGCGCATGCCCGCCGAACCGCTCCATCAGCGGCGCGGCAGAGGACAGCGCTTCATATATATCCACGCCCTCTATGCTTCGGCAGGAGCCGGTGAGCACGCCGTGATTTTCGGAAAGCACGATCACCGGATAGTGATATTTCTCCTTCAAATGGGAGGCTGCAAGGCCGATCACGCCGGGGTTCCAGCCCTCGCCATGCACCAGTATGATTCTGTGGCTGGAGAAATCGAAGTCCTCCAGCTGTGCCTCTGCCTCGGCGCGTATCTCCCGCTCCACGCTCTGGCGGCGGCTGTTCTCGCTCTCCAGCTCGTCTGCCTGCGCGATGGCAAGAAAGCTATCCTCCTGAACCAGCAGCTCGAAGGATCGTCTTGCGGAGCCGAGCCTGCCGCCGGCATTGAGCCTTGGCGCGAGGCGGAAGCCGATGCCTTGGCTATCCAGCGTGCCAGCCTCGATGCGGGCGACCTCCATCAGCGCAGCCAAGCCCGGGCGGGCATGGGCGTTGATGGCGCGCAATCCCAGATGCACGATGGCGCGGTTCTCTCCGGTGAGGGAAACCACGTCCGCCACGGTGGCGATGGCGGCAAGATCGATGCGCTCCATGGCGGCCTGAGCGCCGCCCAGCGCGTGAACCAGCTTGAATGCCACGCCTGCGCCGCAGAGCCACGGGAAGGGATAGCCTCCCAGCAGGGGGTTCACCGTGGGGCAGTCCGGCAGCAGCTCGCCGGGGCGGTGGTGGTCGGTCACGATGCAGTCCAGCCCAAGCTCCTTGGCAAGCTCGATCAGCGCATGGGAGGCAATGCCGCAGTCCACCGTGATCAGCAGATCGCAGCGCCCGGCTATCTCCCGCACGGCAGCCTCGTTCAAGCCATAGCCCTCGCTGTGGCGGGAGGGCAGATATACCTCAACCTCGATATCCTCGCTGCGGAAATAATCATAGAGTATGGCGGAGGCGCACACGCCGTCCACATCATAGTCGCCATAGATGCATATCGCCTCGCCCTGCTCCATGGCGCGGCGGATGCGAGCCGCAGCCAGAGGCATATCATGCATAAGCGGCGGATCGTTGAGCTGACCCTCGCCGGGGTGCAGGAAGGCAAGCGCCGCCTCGGCAGAGCCTATGCCGCGCTGCATCAGCAGCCTGTGCATCAGCGGAGATACGCCCTCGGGGCAGGGAAACCAGCTTCTCTCTGCGCTGCGAACCAGATATCTGAGCATGCCCTCGCCCCCTTCCGCCTTGGTTTGGTTGGTTTAATTAGGTTTGGTTGATCGGACGCCGATGCGGCCGACCACCAACGAAATCAGGAACCGGCAGTGCTGTCGATTCCTGATTGGATGCTTTTATTCAATATTCTTTCCGGCTGCGGGCAGGGCTGTGCTGACAGGCGCAGAAAAGCGGCAGCGCCTGCATGGCGTTGCCCAGCGGCATGTAGCCGGCGTTCAGCTTATGCATATCGTCCGTCATCAGCTATGCTTCCTCCTGCATCGATCCACTGCCGGATAAGCCTGCCAAAATACTATTATATAGAACTATATTATACTTGCAATTTGTAAAAACGTCAAGGGCAAATGGCTTCATGCAGCGCCCGCACTTGTAGAGCTACAATAGATCTTGGAAAATGAGGAAAAAGAAAAGAGATTTGAGA
>CAYWLE010000215.1:0-3236 GCA_964458825.1 uncultured Oscillospiraceae bacterium
GCGAAAAGGCCGCCCAGAAGGGCTACAGCCAGGTGCTGTGGCTGGACGGCGTGGAGCGCAAGTACATCGAAGAGGTGGGCGCGATGAACGTGATGTTCAAGATCAACGGCGAGATCATCACCCCCGCCCTCACCGGCTCCATCCTGCCCGGCGTGACCCGCAAGAGCTGCATCGAGCTGCTCAAGGCAAAGGGCTATAAGGTATCCGAGCGCCTGCTCTCCATCGATGAGCTGGAGCAGGCGATGGACAATGGAACCCTCGAGGAGGCTTGGGGCTGCGGCACTGCGGCGGTCATCTCCCCCATCGGCAAGCTCGCCTATAAGGACAAGATGATCACCATCAATGAGGGCAAGATCGGTCAGGTCACGCAGCTGCTCTACGATACCCTCACCGGCATCCAGTGGGGCAAGCTCGAGGACAGCTTCGGCTGGATCGAGAAGCTCTGATCCACGCATAAGTATGCAGCCGGTTAAGCAGCCGTGCAGGCTGAGCAACCGGCCGCCCAACCATTCCAACCAAGCATAAACGCTGCCCCTGAAGCTGCCGGGCGGTTTCAGGGGCATGCTTTACGCAAAAATGCCCGGAAGCGGCTCCTTTTTAGCCAAAACCTACACCGAGGCTCGGCATTAGACCAATCACAAACCAACCACAGACCAATGCCAAGCAAGCATGGATCGACCCAATATCGACCCTCTTTATTCAAGAAAACGGAGGTTCCCCTGTATGCGAAATATACGTCTGAGCGACATTACGCTGAAGCTGGCAAGCACCAGCGCCGCCCTCTCCCTGAGCTTCAGAGAGAAGATTGAACTGGCAAAGCTGCTGGATCGACTGAACGTATCTGTGATCGAGCTAAGCCCTATTCAGAACCGCAAGATCGATTCCCTGCTGGTAAAATCCATTGCGGCAGCCGTCAAGCACGGCGTGGTCGCGGTGCCGGTCAGCCAAGATGAGGAGAGCATTGACGTCACTTGGGCGGCGCTCAAGGAGGCTCGCCAGCCCCGCTTGCAGCTCAAGGCTCCCATGAGTCCGGCGCAGATGGAGTATTTCTGGCATAAGAAGCCCGATAAGATGATCGATTCCATCTCCTCCCTCATTCGTGCTTGCAGGGAAAGGTGCGCCGATGTGGAGTTCATCGCCGACGACGCCTGCCGCGCCGAGCAGGATTTCCTCTGCGCCGCGCTGCGCGCAGCCATCGCCGCCGGCGCAAGCACCGTAACCATCTGCGATGCGGCGGGACTGATGTTCCCCGACGAATTTGCCGCCTTCATCGAGGGTCTGAAGCGAGCCGTGCCGGAGCTTGAAAATGTGCATTTGGGCGTGCTCTGCTCCGATGCGCTCGCCATGTCCGGCGCATGCGCCATGGCTGCCGTGCGCGTGGGCGCGGACGAGATCAAGGCTGCCTCCTGCGCAGGCGACTTCACCCGCATATTCGATATCGCCGCCATCATGAAGAACCGCGGCGACGCCCTCGGGGTGGGCTGCGACATCCGCCATTCCGAAATCAAGCGCATCACCGACCAGATCGCTTGGATGTGCGCCGCCCACGGCAAATCCTCTTCCCTCAGCGGCATGGTGCAGGATAGCGGCGATGCGGCAGCCATCGAGCTTTCCCAGCATGATGATCGCGCCGCCGTGGCAAAGGCGGTGGAGAAGATCGGCTACGACCTCTCCGAGGAGGATATCTCCAAGGTTTACGAGGCTTTCCAGCGCATCGCCTCCAAGCGCGACAAGGTGAGCGCCCGCGAGCTGGATACCATCGTTGCCTCCGCAGCCATGCAGGTGCCGCCCACCTACCGGCTGGCAAACTACGTAATCAACTGCGGCAACGTCATCTCCGCCAGCGCCCACCTGAAGCTTGAGAAGGACGATACCGCCCTTGAGGGCATCTGCTTGGGCGACGGTCCCATCGACGCCGCCTTCCTTGCCATAGAGCAGATCGTGGGCCACCACTACGAGCTGGACGACTTCCAGATTCAAGCCGTCACCGAGGGTCGCGCCGCCATGGGTGAAACCATCGTGCGCCTGCGCTCCGGCGGCAGGCTCTACTCCGGGCGCGGCATCTCCACCGACATCGTCGGCGCAAGCATCGATGCTTACCTGAGCGCCCTGAACAAAATCGTTTATGAGGAGGCGGAAGTATGAAGCTTTCCTTTTCCACCCGCGGCTGGAGCGATTGCTCATGGGAACAGCTGATCGATACCGCTCTGGAGATGAAGTTCGGCGGCGTGGAGGTTTACAATGCCTTCAAGCAGACCCACTTCTTCGAAAAGGGCGGCCCCTTCCATAAGTACGCCGTGTCCGCCACGGTGCGCAGCCTGAATGAAAAGCGGCTGTGCATCCCCTGTCTGGATAGCTCCTGCGACTTGTCAGATCCCGATGGCGCGGATATTGAGGCCATCCGCAGCCTGATGCAGACCGCCGCCGACCTGCGGGTGAAGTATGTGAGCGCCTTTGCCTCCCGCGACGATGAGGAAACCATCCGCAGAAGCATCGCCGCCCTGCTGCCCGAGGCAGCTGAAAAGCAGGTTTGCCTGCTGATCAAAACCAGCGGCGTATATGCTGATACCGCCCGGCTGCGCGATTTGATGAACCACTTTGCCTGCGACGAGCTTGCCGTGCTCTGGGACATGCACCATCCCTACCGCGACCATGGCGAGAGCGCCGCGCAGACCATCACCAACCTCGGCGCCTACGTGCGCCACGTACACCTGCGGGACTCCGACGACGACCAGCACTACAACATCATCGGCGAGGGCACGCTGCCCATCGGCAAGATGATGAAGGCGCTCGCCTCGGTCAACTACGACGGCTTCATCTCCCTCGAATGGAAGATGGAATATATGGAAGATCTTCAGGACAGGGACGTGATCTTCCCCCACTTCGTAAACTACATGAACCGCTTCGAGAGCACCAAGAGCATGAAAAAGCCGCTCTACTACAACCAGCGGCACAGCGGCCAGTTCGTATGGAAGAAGGATGCGCTCATCGACATGACCTTCTCCCGCGTGCTCGACCGCATGGCGGAGGAGTTCCCGGATCAGACTGCCATCAAGTATACCACCCTGAACTACACCCGCAGCTATGCGGAGTTCCGCGAGGACGTGGATGAGTTCGCCCGCAGCCTCATTGCCCTCGGCGTGAAGCCCGGCAGCCATGTATCCATGTGGGCAACCAACCTGCCCCAGTGGTACATTGCCTTCTGGGCAACCACGAAGATCGGCGCGGTGCTGGTG
>CAYWLE010000216.1:0-3231 GCA_964458825.1 uncultured Oscillospiraceae bacterium
CGCATCATCAGCGCTTGGCTGGCGATCTGGCAATCGGCGGGCTTTTCCTTGTAGCGCTTGGAGACGAGATTGCGAACCTTCATATCTTGTTCCTCCTTGGGTGCATGGTTTTTTATTCTGTTTCTCTGGCTGGATCCACCGCCGCAAATAAAAAACGCCCCTGCCGTTGGATGCAGGGGCGGATCATTATCCGCGGTACCACCTTGCTTGGTGCTTTTCTGCCCTGTAACGGGAGCGCCCGACCGGGTTTCACAGGCAAAAGACCCATGCGTTCCCCGGTGAACTCAGGAGGCCGGAGCCACACTCTGCTCTGCCGCACGCCTCGCAGCCAATGGACGTGCTCTCTGTGGGCAGCATGGAGGAGCCTTCTCCCTCGCAGTTCATGCTATGCATCTAATTATACCCGTATTTCCCCTCTTTTGCAAGTGAATTTTCGGTTTAGGCAGCTCCGGGATCGATCCTTTGAGCCATTCAACACACGCCCAGCTTAATGGTCTGGCCGGGATAGATGCGGTCGGGGTCGGCTATCTCGTTGATGGAGGCAATGCGCCGCCAATCCAGCCCAAAGCGCTCGGCGATGCCGGAAAGGGTATCGCCCCGGCGCACCACATATTGATCGCAGCAGGCATAGGGCACGGAGGCGTTCACCCAGATATAGAGCCGCTGGCCGGGATAGATGAGGTTTGGATTATCGATATCGTTCAGGCGCACAATGGAGCTTACCGTGGTATTGAACAGGCGGGCGATGCCGGAGAGGGTATCGCCATAGGACACGGTGACGCAGATGAGCTTCATCCGATCCGAGGGCTCCGAGGGTGCTGGCGGGATCACGATCTGCGCCCGGAGCATGCCAGCGGTGAAGCGGCTGAGCGGCGTGCCGAGGGAGCGACAGGCAGGATCCAAGCTCCGCTGGTACTGCCAGCCAACCCAGCCCTTCCACGGCGAATCCCCAGCGGCGGGAGCCTCGGCGCTGCTATCGTCGATCACCCACAGCGGGTAATCCTCCGCCACGGCGCGGCTCCAAATGCGATTTGCCGTGTCCACATCGGTATAAACCACCGGCGTGACCCCTGCGGCGCTCTCCAGCGTCTTCAGAAACGCCAGCGCGACGCGGTTGACCGCATCATAGCCGAGGCTCTGGCTGGCTGGAAAGAGCATTGCCGGACGCAGGTCATAATCCAGCTCGGCAATGGTTCGCGCAAAGAACTGCGCCTGCTGGCGTGCATCGGCCTCGTCATCCGCCAGCAGATAGTGGTAAAGCCCCAGCCGCAGCCCGGCATCCCGCACCTCCTTGGCTGTGGCGCTCAGGCGGGCATCGGTATAATCCCTGCCGGCTGTGGCACGCAGGATCGCGCCGTCGATGCCGGAGGATTTCGCCGCCGAGAAATTGTAGTCCGCCGAAAACTCGTTTACCGTGATGCCCTGAAATAGGATCTCGCCCGTCGCGGGCAAAGCTTTGGACATAACATCACACCCCTTCCTGCCGCGATTCTATGCTTGCATGCCGCCTGTTAGCACGAGGGAAGCATGATCAATACCCAGCGGAGCATGGATAAAGCCTGCGTGTTAGCGCGCCGCCGCAGCGCATAGCTTGGAGCAGACGAGAGGGGATGAAGCATGTGAGGGAGGAAGTGCGCCTGCGGGTGATGCAGGCTGCGGAGCACATCGCAGAGACCGGCGCGACTGTGCGTGCCTGCGCGGCGAGGTTTGGCGTGAGCAAGACAACCATCCACAAGGATATGCGCGACAGGCTGCCTGCGCTGGATGCAGCGCTCGGACGGCAGGTGGCGCAGATACTGGAAAGGAACCTGCGGGAGCGGCACCTGCGCGGCGGCGCAGCCACACGGGCAAGGTATCGTGCGCGGGCGGAGGAGGCTGCGGAGCGCTGACAGGGCAAGCAAAAATCCCTTCGAGCTTCCTCTGCTACGAAGGGATCATGCTTTTTTATCCGTGCTTTTGGGCTGCGCTGAGGGCGCGCCGGATCATCTTCTGGTGGTTTGCATCGATCTTATCGCTGGTATGGGTGCGGGAATTGGTGAAGTGGATGCAGTGATGGCCATCGAATTTATTGCCCGATACGGAGCCTTGACCGTGGGGCATGCCGTTCATGGAGGCTGCATAGGTCTTTCCATCGATCGTGACCCAAATGGCGCGGCGCTTCCAGCTCCAATCGCCGCCATACGCCTTCCTCAGCTTGGCTGTGTCCTTGGCTGTGCAGGGCTGTACATCGGCATGGTTTGTTCCGCCCTTGCGAACCTCCTGCCATGATATGCCGGTTCGCACATCGGTGATGGTGGCGACCACGTCCTCAGCGAAGATGGCTTGGATATCGCTGTTGTTCCAATCCGCATCCAGCACGCAGAAGGCTTCCTCCTCGGAGGCTTCCTCAGCAGCTTCCTCTGGATTTGCCTCGGTGCTTTCCCCGGCGGCAGGCTCCGGCGCGGGCGTTGCCTCTGGCTGCTCGATCGCCGTCGGGGCTTCCGTTTCCCCAGAATCCACGGCATCCTCCACAGCTTCCGTTGCCTCCATTGCTTCTGTTTCTTTTGTTTCCTCAGCTTCCTCCACAGGCGCCGTCGGCAGGGGAGCGCCCGCATCCGGCGCTTCATCCGCCATGCCGCAGCCGCACATGCCGAGGCTGAGTATCAATGCAGCGACAGCTGCGCCGCGCAGGAATTTATTCAAGCTTCGATCCGCCTTTCAGAATTTCAGCCTTCGTGGCTTCTTTCATGATTACCATTATATTGAAAACCATCCAAAAATCAAGTATATTTAACATTTTCACCCTGAATCCAGCAAAAAAACCTGCATTTCCGCACCCGAGCCGCCCGGCGGCATAGTATACGGCGTGGGCGGTCTTCCCATATTTCGATCCAAGGAGGAATGAACCATGTCGTTTTACAGCTACAAAAACGCCAATTCCGAGTGCAGCCCCGGCACGGTGAACGGCAACATACTCAACGGTCTGAACCAGCGGGTATGCATACAGGTGAAGAATGTATACGATTCCTGCCTGAGTCAGGAGCAGCTGGATGACGAGGTCGTGACCATTGAAAACATCGTGCCCGTGCTTCCCAGCAGCAACTGCAAGTGTACCAACAGCAAGAGCTGCAATTGCAGCTGCTCCGACAACAAATGCACCTGCTCCTGCCCCAGCTGCGGCGCCGGCATCAGCCATGCCGAGGCCGTGGAGAACGCCGAAAACAGCGCCTGCCCGCTGCCCCAGCCCTATGG
>CAYWLE010000217.1:0-3207 GCA_964458825.1 uncultured Oscillospiraceae bacterium
CCAGCCTGTCACGCTGGAGGTCGAGGGTTCGAGCCCCTTCCGCATCGCCATCGTAAAAAATGTCTCCTGCTTATGCAGGAGGCTTTTTTGTTGGCTTCTTGTTGGTTTTTGAAGTCTGTTTAGGCATGGTTTTGGAGTTCAAAAGTGTTTTTGAGTGCAGCTTTGGTGTAATATAAGAGGGCGCTCCGCAGATATCCTGCGGAGCGCCCTTTGCATTACCGATAAAATTGGCTTACTTGATCACGATGCGGCCCTGACCATAGGGATCGGCATATTCCTCGCCAACCACGCCGCCGAGGGTATCGACGATGTAATCGATGAGCAGCTGGTTATCGATCTTCACCTGATCCACCAGCAGCGTGCCATTCTTGAACATCACATAGCCGTCGCCGCCATCCTTGAGCATGAAGTTGTGGGAGGCTACGGTGTAGGTCTTTTCGGGATCGAGAGGCTCGCCGCCAACCATTACGTTGGACACGCGGCGCTCGCCCTCAACGCCAGCGAAGTTGCCTGCCTCGTCAACGATCACGGGGCTCTCGATGGCGGAGTTGATCTCATAGGTCAGGCCGGAGGTCTGAAGGAAGCCGCCGGTCTCGCCGGGGATGGCGCGCGCGCTCATCTCCAGAGCGTCGAGGATGTATTCACCCTTGATCTCGATCATGCATGCCATGTTGCCGAAGGGATGCACGTTGAGGATCTGGCCGTAGGTGATATCACCGGCGGGGATGTTGGCGCGAACGCCGCCGCCGTTTACAAAGGCGATGTCAGAGCCGAGGGTGGCGCGGTAGGCGTCGGCGCAGAGGTCGCCAAGGTTGGTTTCCTGGCTGCGCACGATGCGCACGGGCTTGCCGTCCTCGGTGGTCGCCACGGGATCGTTCACCGTGAGGTCAACGGCGGTGGTCGCCACAACCTCATTGAGAATGGCCTCGTACTTTGCCTTTACATCCTGAATGTAGGCGCTGAACTCCGCATCCTGGAAGAGGTCTTCATTGTGGAGGGCGGTGGTGAGAACAGCGCCTTCCTCGCCGGCCTCTACCGTGAGAACGCCCAGATTGGCAAGCTTGGTGCCGGTGGAGGTGAGGGGCACTTCCTTGCCATCGGCATTGAGCACCTTTTCACACTCGATCACGGAGTGGGAGTGCGCGTCGAGCACCACATCGATGCCGGTGGTGTTCATGATGACGTCGTTGGAGGTATAGGGCTGGCAATCTGCCTCGATGCCCAGGTGGCTCATCAGGATAACCACATCAGCACCCTCGCCGCGGGCAGCGTCCACAGCCTTCTGGATGGCGGCGTAGAGATCCGCGCCATCGTTGCCTGCGCAGAAGTTATAGATGTAGTTGCCTTCTTCATCCTGGAAGTTCTTGGGGTTGGAGGAGGTATAGGTCTTGGGAGTGGTTGCGCCGACAAAGGCGATCTTCCAGCCGCCGGCTTCCTTGATGATGTAGGGATCGAGGATGGGGTTGCCATCCATATCGGCAAAGTTCGCGCTCACATAGGGGAAGGCAGCCTTCTCCATCAGTGCGTTGAGCTGATCCATGCCATAATCGAACTCATGGTTGCCGAGGGTAGCCACATCGTAGCCGATCTCGTTCATGATATCGATGATGTATTCGCCCTTGGACAGCGTGCCGATGGGGCCGCCCTGAATGCTATCGCCGTTATCGACGAGCAGGGTTTCATAGCCCTTTGCCTCAAATGCCTTTCTATAGGCAGCCAGACCGGCATAGCCAATGTCGTCCTCAATGCCGCAGTGCACGTCGTTGGTGTAGAGGATCACCACGGGGCTGTGCTCGGCAGCCGCCTCCTCCGCAAAGGCAACGCCGCAGCAAAGCATGGCGATGGTCAGAAGAAGTGCAAGCAATCTCTTCATAGATTAGGTACCGCCTTTCTTGAAATAACTTGAAACCTGTTAAGGAATCGGCAATATTATAGCATGCAAAAATGCGGCGTGTCTATCATGGATATGCTTCGTATGGCAGAAAAATTAGTTTTATTTTAGGGAGGCTCTCGGGGACTCCGTCCCCGAACCCCTGCCAAAGAGAATGATTCCCTTTGGAAACCTCACATAAGCCCTGACAATGTCAGGGCTTGAAATATATAAAATCAAAACCGTGCGTATAGCACGGTTTATGCGGGGATTCTCAAGGGTGTCACACCCTTGAGCGGGTTCTTAGGGCAAAGCCCTAAGCGTTCCCCCGGCGTTTTCCCCCTCAGCTCTTGCGGGTGGAGATTTCCTCCTTGAGCATGGCGATCAGCTCGTCCACGGACATGACGGTGGTTTCGTCGGTATCGCGATTGCGCACGGAGATGGAGCCGGTTTCCGCTTCCTTTGCGCCGATGATGAGCATGTAAGGCACGCGCATCACTTGACGAGCCTCGCGGATCTTGTAGCCGATCTTGTCGGAGCGGTCGTCCAGCGTCACGCGGATGCCCTCGGCGAAGAGCTTGTCGTAGACCTCCTTGGCGTAGCCGGCGCTCTTATCGGATACGCTCATCACGCGCACCTGCTCGGGAGCCAGCCAAGTGGGGAACTTGCCGGCGTAATGCTCGGTAAGGATGCCGATGAAGCGCTCGATGGAGCCAAAGCACACGCGGTGGATCATGATCGGGCGTTCCTTCTGGCCGTTTTCGGCGGTGTATTCCAGATTGAAGTTCAGCGGCATCTGGAAGTCCAGCTGGATGGTGCCGCACTGCCAAGTACGGCCGATGCTATCCTGAAGGTGGAAGTCAATCTTCGGACCATAGAAGGCGCCGTCGCCCTCATTGATGGTGTATTCCAGACCCAACTTCTCCAGCGCGTGCTTCAGACCGTTGGTAGCAGCCTCCCAGTCCTCATCGCTGCCCATGCTGTCCTCGGGGCGGGTGGAAAGCTCGATGAAATATTTGAAGCCGAACTTGGTGTATACCTCGTTGATGAGGTGAACCACGCCCATGATCTCATCGGTGATCTGGTCGGGGCGCATGAAGATGTGCGCGTCGTCTTGCGTGAAGCAGCGCACACGCATCAGACCATGCAGCGCGCCGCGCAGCTCATGGCGATGCACAATGCCCAGCTCGCCAGCACGGATGGGCAGCTCGCGGTAGGAATGAGGTTCGCTGGCATAAACTAGAACGCCGCCGGGGCAGTTCATGGGCTTGACGCAGTTAACCTCGTCATCGATCATGGTGGAATACATGTTGTCCTTGTAGTGATCCCAGTGGCCG
>CAYWLE010000218.1:0-3158 GCA_964458825.1 uncultured Oscillospiraceae bacterium
CCACGATCTCATGCTCCAGCTCGCCGCGGCGCAGGCGGGTGCGCACATCGTCCTGACGGATGGCAAGGGCGTTCTTCTCGTCCGGGGAAAGCTCCGGCTCCTTGGGCTTGTTGCCCAGCAGTATCTCAATGGGATTGGCAGGCTTTTTCTTCTGGGTCTGGGTCAGCAGCTCCACAAGGCGGTTCTCCACCGCCGCCTCAGCGCTGGTACGCACGCGGCTGGAATGCTGGTTCTTCACCAGACGAATGGAAGCCTCCACCAGATCGCGAATGATGGATTCCACATCGCGACCCACATAACCAACCTCGGTAAACTTGGTAGCCTCCACCTTGATAAACGGCGCGTCCACCAGCTTGGCGAGCCTGCGGGCGATCTCCGTCTTGCCCACGCCGGTGGGACCGATCATGAGTATGTTCTTGGGCGTAACCTCTTCGCGAATATCATCGGGCAGCTGGGCGCGGCGATAGCGATTGCGCAGAGCCACGGCCACAGCGCGCTTGGCTTCGGTCTGACCAATGATATAGCGATCCAGCTCGCGCACGATCTCTCTTGGGGTAAGTGAAGTCATGGATTTACTCCTTTTTATTTCAGCATGAATTGCACTTATGCTCGATTATACCTTTTCCACGATGATGTGGTCATTGGTGAATACGCATATCTCGCTGGCAACCTTCAGCGCCTTATGGGCGATGTCGGCGGCACACATATCGGTATTCTGGTAGAGCGCCCGGGCGGCAGCCAGTGCATAGTTTCCACCGGAACCGATAGCCAGCACGCCGTCGTCCGGCTCGATCACCTCGCCCGTGCCGGATACCAGCAGCAGGTTTTCCTTGTCAGCGCAGATCAGCATGGCCTCCAGCTTGGCTGTCTTTTGCATCTGCCACTCCTGCGCAAGCTCCACGGCGGCACGGGGCAGGTTGCCGGAGAACTGGGTCAGCTTGTCCTCAAATTTTTCCATCAGGGCAAAGGCATCGGCCACGGAACCTGCAAAGCCGATCACAACCTTGCCGCCGTATATGCGGCGAATCTTTCGGGCAGTGCCCTTCATCACGGTCTTCTCGCCCAGCGTCACCTGACCATCGCCCGCAAGGGCAATCTCGTCGCCGCGCTTTACCGCGCAGATGGTGGTGCCGCGAAAGGGGCTGCGTGCTTCATGTTCATAGCTCATAGCTTTGGATCACCTCATTCAGAGTGTCGATGGCGCGTTCGCTCAGCTTTTCATAGCGATTGCGCTTGCCCCGCACGCGCTCAGCCAGCGGCTCCAGTATGCCAAAGTTGGCGTTCATAGGCTGGAAATTTGCGTTGGGGGTGGATACGTGTCGGGCAAGTGCGCCGAGGATGGTCTTGCCGGTGAAGTCCGGCTCCGGTCTGCCCGTCATGGCGCAGTATAGTCCGATGGCAGCAACCATGCCGCTAGCCGTGGACTCCATATAGCCCTCCACGCCGGTGAGCTGGCCTGCAAAGCGCAGGCAGGGATTGCCCTTGAGGGCGTAGTTCGCGCCCAGCATATCCGGGCCGTTCAGGTAAGTATTGCGGTGCATCACGCCGTAGCGGGCAAATTCTGCATTTTCCAGACCGGGAATCATGGAAAACACCCGCTTCTGCTCGCCCCATTTCAGGCGGGTCTGGAAGCCCACGAGGTTATACAGCGTGCCAGCCTCGTTCTCCTGCCGCAGCTGCACCACGGCATAGGGCTCCTTTCCCGTGCGGGGATCGGTAAGCCCCACGGGCTTGAGGGGGCCGAACGCCAGCGTCTGCCTGCCCCGGGAGGCCAGTATCTCCACGGCCAGACAGCCCTCGAACACCAGCTTCTTTTCAAAATCGTGCAGCTCGGCAAGCTCCGCGCCCACCAGCGCATCATAGAAGGCGTTGTATTCCTCCTCACTCATGGGGCAGTTCAGGTAATCGGAGCCGCGATCATAGCGGGAGGCACGGAACACCTTCTCCATATCCAGCGACGCCGCCGTCACGATGGGAGCCGCCGCATCGAAGAAGTGCAGCGCCTTCGCGCCGGGCAGGCTGGATATTGCGTCCGTCAGCGCCGGATCGGTCAGCGGACCGGTGGCAATGATGGCGGGACCATCGGGAATGGTATCCACCAGCCTGCTCTCAAACTCCACCAGCGGGTGGCTCTTGAGGGTGCTTGTGATGGTATCGGAAAAGAGGTTTCGATCCACAGCCAGCGCGCCGCCAGCGGGCACGCGACATCTTTCCGCGCAGGAGAGAATCAGCCCGTCCAACGCGCGCATCTCCGCCTTGAGCAGACCGGAGGCGTTGGTCAGCTGCTCCGCCTTGAGGCTGTTGGAGCAAACCAGCTCCGCAAAGCCCTCGCTCTTGTGGGCGGGGCTGAACTTCACGGGCTTCATATCGATCAGCTTCACCGGCACGCCCCGGCGAACCAGCTGCCACGCAGCCTCGCAGCCCGCCAAACCCGCGCCGACGATGGTTACTCTGTCATTCATCGCTGCCACCCAGTTCTACCTGCACGCGATGGCGGCAGGTTTCATTTGTACATACATGGAAGAAGGTCTCCTTCGGGCCAGCCTTGAACACCATGTTTCCGCCGCAGACGGGGCATTTCTCCGCCACGGGGCGATCCCACGATACGAAATCACACTCAGGATACTTCTCGCAGCCATAGAACTTGCGACCCTTGCGGCTGATGCGCTCCAGCAGCTCGCCGCCGCACTTGGGACAGGGCACGCCGATGTTCTTCGGCAGCGCCATGGTGAAGCGGCATTCGGGGAAGTTGGGACAGGCGAGGAACCTGCCGTAGCGGCTCATCTTATAAACCATCATCGCGCCGCACTTCTCGCAGGGCACGTCGGATACCTGATCCTCGATCTCCACCTTCTCTATGTTCCTGTCGGCCTCCTCCAGCGTCTTTTCAAAGGGACCGTAGAAATCCTTTATGATCTCGTGCCACTCCGCCTTGCCGGCCTCTACCTCGTCCAGCTCTTCCTCCATACCCGCCGTGAAGGCAATGTCCACGATGTTGGGGAAGTTGTTGCACATCAAATCGTTTACGATCTTGCCCAGCTCTGTGGGGATCAGTCGCTTATTTTCCCTCGCCACATAGCCGCGGCTGATGATGGTGGAAATCGTGGGCGCATAGGTGGACGGGCGGCCGATGCCCTTCTCCTCCAGCGTGCGCACGA
>CAYWLE010000219.1:0-3153 GCA_964458825.1 uncultured Oscillospiraceae bacterium
ACACGCTGGAGGACATCAAGCTCTTTGCCGACGCCAAGGCAGGTCATATGGTGCAGATCAAGACCCCCGATCTCGGCGGCGTGAACAACACCATCGAGGCTGTGCTCTACTGCAAGGCAAAGGGCATCGGCGCCTATCAGGGCGGCACCTGCAATGAAACCGACCGCTCCGCTCAGGTCTGCGTGAACTGCGCCATGGCCACCCAGCCCGACCAGATCCTTGCCAAGCCCGGTATGGGCGTGGACGAGGGCTTCATGATCGTTTATAATGAAATGGAGCGCATACTGGCCATCCGCGCCGCAAAAAAGGCTAAATAATAAAGCTGAGGCGTACTCAATATTGCAATTTGCGATAAAATGCATGATATCCTTATTGACACTTGACCGTATTTATGATAAAATGGGTCGTGATCGGAATAAGTGGTGGAGTCTGTCATCGGGTGCTTTGCGCCTGATTTATCTCGATTGCAATACAAATGAGCGACGCTGACCGTCGTTTGTCTGTGTAGAATGAGGCAGAGCTGTATCCACGGCGCTGCCTCATTTTTTCTGCGGAAGCCGCATTTGGCTGTACGGACGCCCTCGGGCGTGTCACCCCCCGGCCAGCCTGCTGCGCGGCGCTATGGCTTTGGTTGGAACCAAGCATAAAAGCCAGAGCCAGCCCTGCCTCCGCACAGACAAGCCTTGTGCCCTGTGCCGCAAGCTTGTGTGGTATTTCCTGTAACGATGCCTCCCCCATTTTTCCGAAATAAAATGGGAGGCTATTTTTTATGGAACAGCATCTTACCTTGTTCTACGGGCTATCTTTCCTGACGGCAATCATTGCCTTTGCCTACGCCGCGTATCTGTATCTCTGGGTTAAAAAGCAGAAGATCAGCAACAAGAAGATCATCGAAGTCGCCCAGTTGATCCGTGAGGGTGCAAATACCTTCATGGGTCGTGAATACAAGATCCTTGCGGTATTTGCGGCTGTGGTCGCCGTGCTGATCCTTATCTTCCTGCCCTCGCCCTGCTGGGTTGGCGGCATGGGAGATAATATCTCCATGGCGCTTGCCTATATCGCCGGCACGGTGCTTTCCGCCATAGCCGGCAAGATTGGTCTGATCGTGGCGAGCCTGTCGAACGGTCGCTGTGCCGAGGCTGCCAAGGAGGGCATCAAGCCTGCGTTTCTGGTCGGCTTCCGCGGCGGCGCTGTTATGGGCCTGCTGGTGGTTGGCTGCTCCCTGCTGGGCGTGGCTGCCGTGCTGTGGATCGTGGGCGATGCCTCCATCCTGCTGGGCTTCTCCTTCGGCGCAAGCTCGCTGGCGCTCTTTGCCAAGGCTGGCGGCGGCATATTCACCAAGACTGCCGATGTTTCCGCCGACCTGACCGGCAAGGTTGAGCTGGGCATACCCGAGGACGACCCCCGCAACCCCGCCGTGATCGCCGACAACGTGGGCGACAATGTGGGCGACGTGGCTGGAATGGGCGCCGACCTGTTCGATTCCAACGTGGCGGCGCTTGCCTCCTCCATCGTGCTTGCGCAGTCCCTCTCCGGCGGAGCGTTCAACAACGTGACCATGGTATTCTGCTATGCGGTGCTGGGTCTGCTATCCTCGATCATTGGCATTGCCACCGCCCGCATCGGCAAAAATGGCAGTCCCACCCATGCGCTGAACAACTCCACTTACGTCACCACCGGCATTTACATGGCGCTGACCGCGCTGGCGACGCTGATCTTCCCCGGCTTCTCCTGGCGCATCTGGGGCGCGGCCAGCATCGGTCTGCTGGTTGGCGTGATAATCGGCATAACCACCGACTACTTCACCGATGATTCCAAGCCCATCGTAAAGAAGTGCGCCCACGCCTCCAAGAGCGGCCCGGCGTTCACCATCCTCTCCGGCGTGTCCTATGGCTTCATTTCCGCCATGCCCGCCATGATCGGCATCGCGGTATCGGCGCTGGTTGCCTACAAGCTCTGCGAGCCGATGGGTCCCGGCTATGCCATCTTCGGCATCTCCATGGCTGCGGTGGGCATGCTTTCCATCGTGGGCATGATTATTTCCAACGACGCCTACGGCCCTATCGTGGATAATGCACGCGGCCTTGCCGAAATGGGCGACCTCGGCGAGGAAACCATCCGCATCGCCGACGAGCTGGACAGCGCCGGCAACACGGTAAAGGCCGTGACCAAGGGCTTCTCCATCAGCGCTGCGGGTCTTACCGTTATCTCCCTGCTGGGCGCGTTCATGAGCGAGGTAAACGCTGCGCTGGCCGCCGCCGGCAAAGAGCTTATCACCGGCTTTGACGTAATGGATCCCACGGTGTTCTTTGGCGTGCTGGTTGGCGCGGTCATTCCTGCGGTATTCTCCGCCATGCTGATTCTCGGCGTGGACAAGAATGCCCAGCGCATGGTTGCTGAGATTCATCGCCAGTTCAACTCCATTCCCGGCCTGCGCGAGGGCAAGAGCGGCGTGAAGCCGGAATACGGCAAGTGCATCGATATTGCAACCACCGGATCCCTGCGCGAGCTGATCCCCGCCGGCCTGATGACGATACTCGCCACCATCTGCGTGGGCATCATCGGCGGCCCGAAGGCTGTGGGCGGCTTCCTGCTGGGCAACATCGTATCCGGCCTGCTGCTGGCGCTGTTCATGTCCAATGCGGGCGGCCTGTGGGACAATTCCAAGAAATATGTGGAATCCGGCCATGAGGGCGGCAAGGGCAGCGATGCCCACAAGGCTGCGGTCATCGGCGACACGGTTGGCGATCCCTTCAAGGACACCGCCGGCCCGTCGATCAATACCCAGATCACCGTGGTTTCGCTGGTTGCTTCCCTGCTCTCCAGCCTGTTTGTAGCCTTCTCCTTCTTTGGATAAGCTGCGGGCAGCAGAGCAAGCAAACAGAGAAAGGGGTCGCCGGCAAAGATCGGCGACCCCCTCTCATTGCATCAATTCAAGGCATGGTGGGTTATAGAACCATAGAAAGACCGGCGTGAAATATTCACGCCGATTTGATTTGCTTGGTTTGCTTGATTTTGCTTATGCCTTCCTACGGGTGATGGGATGCTCCACAAAGTAGTTCATCACCATAACCAGCAGCAGCACCGCGCCCCAGATGAGGGTGATGTAGTAGCTGGAGATCTGCGGGAAGCGGTTGATGCCGGTTTCCAGCA
>CAYWLE010000220.1:0-3138 GCA_964458825.1 uncultured Oscillospiraceae bacterium
GAACCAGCACAGCCTCGGCCGCGCCGGCATCCGTGGCGGCAGCGTATGCTTGATCTCCCGGGCGGAGGCAAGACCGATCCTATAGCCGCCCTCCGTGCGCACGATGCGCTGGATGCGCTCGTCGATGCGGCCAAGGCCATAGGGCAGGTAGCCAAAGGCAGCCACCCTGCCCAGCGTGAACAGCGTGGCCGTGACCTTGCCCGCGCCCACATCCACCACCAGCTTTGCCTCCGGCGACAGGATATCCAGTCCGGCGCCCACGGCGGCGGCATAATCTGCGCGAACCAGCACAGCCTCGGCCGCGCCGGCATCCGTGGCGGCGGCAAGCAGCGCCTCCTGCGTCACGGGCCGGGCAAAGGGCGCGCAGGCAAGCATCACGCCAAAGCGCTTTGCTCGGCTGACGGACTCCGCCTGCCGATACAGCCAGCGCAGGAAACGATCGGCATAGAAGTTATTCTCCAGCACGCCATCCTTCAGCGGGGAAACCACCTCCACGCCCGCGCAGGTTTTGCCTGCGATGCGGGCGGCGGTACTGCCGCAGCACACGGGGGTATCCCTGCCCTCGCGCAGGGCAAGCCGCGCCGCCGTTTCCAGCGTCGCACCCTGCTTAAACTCCGCCGTCCTTGCAAATTCCGTTCCAAGATCGATGCCTATATCCCAGCGCATGCCGCCTAACCTCCCGAGCCTTCCAGCCGATGATAGCCTATATTCTGCCTATCATTATAGCATATATCTGCCCCGGCATATGGGACAATAATTCAACAAATTCAAAAATTCCATCCGGCAGGCGGCACAGGCTTGCGCGGAGGATGGAAATCGTTTACAATATAGCATGGATATATAGAATATCCATGTTTTTCAACAGCCAATATTCAGCTTGCATATGCACAGCTACAGATTCCGAAGGGAAGATAAGCAATATGATACGAATGATCGTCACCGATCTGGATGGCACGCTGCTTGCCGGGGGCAACTGCATACCCGAGGGCAACCTGACCGCCCTGCGCCGCGCCATGGATGCAGGGGTGCAGGTTGTGCTTTGCAGCGGCAGGATGATCGAATCCACGCTGCCCATTGCCCAGCGCATCGGCGTGAACGCTCCGATGGTGCTCTTCAACGGAGCCATGCTCTATGACGGCGCACAGGATCGCATACTGGACAGCCGCATGATCGCCCATGCCGACGCCCTTGCCGTGCTGCGGGAGATAGAGGCGGCGGGCGTGTATGCGCAGGCATTTCCCGGCAGGGGCTATTTCTATGAAACCGAAACCGAATGGACGCGCTACTATGCGGGCAAGATCGGCGTGGAGGGCGCGGCTGTGGGCATGAAGCTATCCCAGTGGCTGGCTGGCGATGTTTACAAGCTGCTATGCCTTGGCAAGCCGGCGGAGCTGGCAGAGCTGGCTGGGCGGCTTGCGCCGCTATTTCCCAATATATGCTTTGTGAAATCCGCCGACACCCATCTGGAAATCGTGGCTGGCGGCGTGGACAAGGCGACCGGCCTGCGGGCGCTGGAGAGCCTGAGCGGCATCTCCCCCGAGGAGATGATCGGCTTTGGCGACGAGGCAAACGACCTGCCCATGCTGAGATACGTAGGCACGCCCTACCTGATGGAGAACGCCCCGGAGAGCCTGCGCCGGGAGGCATGCCGCATCGCCCCGGCAAACACGCAGGCGGGGCTTGGGCGGATTATAAACCTCTATTTGGATAAAAACAGGATGGGAAGGGGCTGAGAAGCATGATACGTGAGAGCGATTTTGTACAAGCGCTGGGGTTGACCCGCATATACGACGCCAAGAAGAAGTACCTGCCCATAGACGTGAGCAATTCCTCACGGCCGGGCTTGCAGCTGGCAGATTACTGGGATTTCTTTGCCTACGAGCGGCCGCAGCTGCTTGGCTTGGTTGAGATGACCTACCTATCCAGCTTGGACGAGAGCACCCGTCGGGCGCGGCTGACGCGGCTATTTAACTATGACCTGCCCTGCATCATTATCTGCCGCGGCATACCCTGCTTTGATGAGATGCTGATCCTTGCCGCGGCGCACCGGATACCCATCTATTCCACGCCCCACGAAACCACCCGCTTTGAACTGGAGCTGATCAACTACCTAAACAACGTGCTGGCGCCCCACGAAACCCGCCACGGCGTGCTGGTGAACGTGTTCGGCACGGGCATGCTCATCACCGGCAATTCCGGCGTGGGCAAGAGCGAGGCGGCGCTGGAGCTTATCAAGCGCGGACACCAGCTGGTTGCCGACGATGTGGTACAGATCCGCCGCATCAATGAGAAGCGGCTGGAGGGCGAGTCCCCCGAGCGCGTGCGCCACTTTATGGAGATACGCGGCGTGGGCATCATCAATGTGGCAAACATCTATGGCGCGGGCGCTGTGCAGCGCAGGAAATCCATCGATATGCAGGTTCACCTAGAAATGTGGCAGAACGGCAAGGAATATGACCGGCTGGGGCTGAGCGAGGAATATACTGAGATACTGGGCGTGCGGATACCATCGCTGCTGCTGCCCATCCATCCGGGACGCAATCTGGCCGTGGTGCTGGAGGTTGCCGCGCGCAACTTCCGCCAGAAGCAGATGGGCTACAACGCCGCCGTGGAGCTTGCCCGCCGCAGCGCGGAGATCGCTCAGCAAGAGGCTGCCGAGGAGGACGGCGAGAAGACCGACGAGGATTGAGGCTACAGGAACAACCACACCCAGCCAGAGCGGCGAGAAGATATGCCGCGCAAGGCTTTATAGCTTAGGAGGATAAAAACATGCTATACATCGGCATAGACGTAGGCGGCACCAGCATGAAGGCTGGCGTCGTGGATGAGAATGGCAGGATACTGCACAAGGTATCCTGCCCGAGCGGCATTGAGCGCGGCCACGAGGCCATGATACGCGATATGGCTTCCCTCTGCCGTCAGGCGACGCAGGAGGCCGGCGTGACGATGGATGAGATTGAGTCCATCGGCATTGGCATACCCGGCATGCAGGATCCCCGCACAGGCAGGGTGCCCTTCTGCACCAACCTGAAGTGGCACGATGTGCCGCTGGTGGAGCTGATGCAGCGGGAGATCGATAAGCCCGTATACATCAACAACGACGCCACCGTGGCCGGGCTTGCCGAGTCCGTGGCGGGC
>CAYWLE010000221.1:0-3110 GCA_964458825.1 uncultured Oscillospiraceae bacterium
CTCTCAAATCTCTTTTCTTTTTCCTCATTTTCCAAGATCTATTGTAGCTCTACATTGTATGGATCGTTGATAAGTGATCCTGCTTGCATATCTGCGTTTCTTGTGCTATCATAAAGTCAAATGGATAAGCAAAATGAGCTACAAAAGAATAAGCGCATTTATAGAAAATGGCTCCTCGGCACAGCTGGCTGCCTGCTTGCCCTCTGGTGCGGCTGGCGTGCCTTCGGCATGCTCAGCGGCCGAGCCTATTATGGCGCGGCGGATATCGTCTATGCCGCGCATCCGCTGCTGAGGGTGCTGGATATCGCCTCCGCCGCCCTGCTCGGCTGCTTGGCTGCCTGCCTGCTGGCTGGCTGGGTAGCGCTGCTGCGGCGCAGGCACAGGCTCTCCCATGCTCTGCTTGCCACCGCTCTGGCTGGCTGCTTGGCTGTGGAGCTGCTCTATGGAGGCTTGAGATGGCTGCTCACCGCCCTGTCGCCGCTGGATATCCCTGCCGCAGGCAGGCTGGCTGCGTATATTTTGCTTATGATCGTCAATTCTTCTTATTATAAGGAAAATAAAGAATATAAGGAAGGTAAGGCTTCAGGAGGTGAAGCAAATGAAGATAACAGCTCAGACCAGCCCATTAAGACCAGATAGAACCCTCTATTTGGTGGTTCCCTGCTATCGGGAGGAGGAGGTGCTGCCGGAAACGGCAAAGCGACTGCGCGAGAAGCTTAACGCCCTCATCGCTCAAAATAAGATAGCGCCCGACAGCCGCATTTTATTTGTAAATGACGGCTCCAGCGACCGCACATGGGAGATCATCGCCGCGCTGCATAAGCAGGATAAGATATATTCCGGTGTGAACCTCTCCCGCAACCGCGGCCACCAGAACGCCCTGCTGGCGGGGCTGACCACCGCCGTGCAGTATGCCGATATGATGATATCCATGGACGCCGACCTTCAGGATGATATCAACGCCATGGATAAAATGATCGACGCTTACCATGATGGCTGCGACGTTGTCTATGGCGTGCGCTCCTGCCGCAAGACCGATAGCTTCTTCAAGCGCTTCACCGCCGAGGCTTTCTATAAGCTGATGAAGCTCATGGGCGTAGATATCGTGTTCAACCATGCCGATTATCGCCTCATGAGCCGCCGCGCCGTGGAGGGGCTGGCAGGCTTCAAGGAGGTAAACCTCTTTCTGCGGGGCGTGGTTCCCCAGATCGGCTATCCATGGACAACCGTGGAATATGAGCGCGCCAAGCGCTTTGCCGGCGAGAGCAAGTATCCGCTGAAGAAGATGCTCGCCTTTGCCCTCGACGGCATCACCTCCTTCAGCGTGAAGCCGCTCCGGCTGATATTGTTCCTCGGCGGGCTGATCTTCATCATCAGCATCATCGCCCTCATCTGGGCGCTGGTTTCCCGCATGCTGGGCAATGCCGTAAGCGGCTGGACATCGCTCATGTGCTCCATATGGATGATCGGCGGCATACAGCTGCTCAGCCTCGGCGTGATCGGCGAGTACATCGGCAAGATCTATGGCGAAACCAAGGCGCGCCCGCGCTTCATCATCGAGCGCGTGCTCCACGATAAATAAGCCAATAACCAACCAAGCAAAAAAACAGACATAAAAAAGGAGAAGATAGCATTATGGAACGCAAAAACGCATGGAAGAGCTACGATGAATCCGCGCTGAGCAGCCTCGAGGGCTTCAGCCGCGACTACTGCCATTTCCTTGACCACGGCAAGACCGAGCGCGAATGCGTGGATTTTTGCGTGGAGGTTGCCGAGCAGGCTGGCTATGTAAGCCTCGATCAGTGCATTGCCGATGGCAGAAGGCTCTCGGCAGGCGATAAGGTATATGCAAACTGGATGGGCAAGTCCTTCATGATGTTTGTCATCGGCAGGCAGCCGCTGGAGAAGGGCATGAATATTCTCGGTGCGCATATCGATTCCCCCCGCATCGATGTAAAGCAGAACCCCCTCTATGAGGAGGCCGACCTTGCCTACCTCGATACCCACTATTACGGCGGCATCAAGAAATATCAGTGGGTGGCGCTGCCGCTGTCCCTCCACGGCGTGATCGTGAAAAAGAGCGGCGAGATCGTCAAGCTTGCCATCGGCGAGGATGAAAATGATCCCGTGTTCTGCATCTCCGATCTGCTGCCCCATCTGGCGCAGGATCAGATGAAGAAGGACGCAGCCAAGATCGTGGATGGCGAGGAGCTGAACCTCATCATCGCCGGCTGCCCGCTGGCAGAGGAGGAAAAGGAGGCCGTCAAGGCAAATGTGCTCAAGCTCCTTGCGGATAAGTATGGCATTGAGGAGGAGGATTTCCTCTCCGCCGAGCTGGAGATCGTGCCCGCAGGCAAGGCTCGCGATATGGGTCTCGACCGCAGCATGATCCTCGCCTATGGCCATGATGACCGCGTGTGCGCCTATCCCTCCATGCGCGCCGTGCTGGACTTTGACGGCGTGCCGGAGCGCACCCTCTGCGCCGTGCTTACCGATAAGGAGGAAATCGGCTCCGTCGGCGCAACCGGCATGAATTCCCGCTTCTTTGAAAATACCGTGGCCGAGCTCTATGCCCTCGCCGCCGATTATAGCGAGCTGGGCGTGCGTCGGGCGCTTAGAAACTCCATCATGCTCTCCAGCGATGTATCCGCCGGCTTCGATCCCAATTTTGCCGCCGCCTTTGAGCGCAAGAACGCCGCCTTCCTCGGTCGCGGTCTTTGCTTCAATAAGTATACCGGCGCGCGCGGCAAGTCCTCCTCCAGCGACGCCAACGCCGAATATATGGCCGATATTCGCCGCATCATGGATCAGAACGACGTCCACTTCCAGACCGCCGAGCTGGGCCGCGTGGATCTGGGCGGCGGCGGAACCATCGCCTATATGTGCGCCAAGTATGGCATGAACGTGATTGATGCAGGCGTGGCCGTGCTGTCCATGCACGCGCCCTATGAGATCATCTCCAAGGCGGATCTCTACGAGGCTTACCGCGGCTACTGCGCCTTCCTGAAGGATGCAAAATAAAGCCGAGCAACCAAGCATAAAACCAAGCATCGATACCGCGACCGCAGCCCTTCTGCTATCTGGCTGCGGTCGCGGCTTTTCTGCCCTGC
>CAYWLE010000222.1:0-3058 GCA_964458825.1 uncultured Oscillospiraceae bacterium
TCGCGGTGAAGCTGGTTGCCAAGTCCCTCTCGGACGGCTACATCGTCGGCAGCCGTGGTTCGGTTGGTTCGTCGCTGGTCGCCTTCCTATCGGGCATCACGGAGGTCAATTCCCTGCCCGCCCACTATGTATGCCCCGCCTGCAAGCACTACGAATTTGACATCCCCGCAGGCTATGCCACCGGGCTCGACCTGCCGGACAAGAACTGCCCCGTCTGCGGCGCGGCGATGGGTCGCCACGGCTTCAACATACCCTTCGAGGTCTTCCTCGGCTTCAAGGGAAACAAGGTGCCGGATATAGACCTGAACTTCTCCGGCGAATACCAGCCCCAAGCGCACCAATACATCAAGGAGCTCTTCGGCGAGGAATTTTGCTTCCGTGCGGGAACCATTGGCACGGTTGCGGAAAAGACCGCCTATGGCTATGTGCTCAAGTATGCCGAGGAGCGGGGGCTGACGCTGAGCAGCGCGGAAAAGCAGCGCCTTGCCAACGGCATCACCGGCGTAAAGCGAACCACTGGTCAGCACCCGGCAGGCATGGTGGTTCTGCCGAAGGAATATTCCATATACCAGTTTACCCCCATACAGCACCCCGCCGATGACATGAACAGCGACACCATAACCACCCACTTCGATTTCAGCTCCATGCACGATGTGCTGGTGAAGCTGGACGTGCTGGGGCATGATGATCCCACCATGCTGCGCAAGCTACAGGACATCACGGGCATATCGCCGCAGGCAGTGCCGCTGGACGACAAGCAGGTGTTCGACCAGATTATATCGCTGTTTTCCAATACCTCGGCGCTGGGCATCACCGCCGAGGAGCTTGGCGTGTCGAAGACGGGCACGCTGGGCGTGCCGGAGTTTGGCACGAAGTTTGTGCGCGGCATGCTGGAGGATACCAAGCCAACCTCGCTGGAGGAGCTGATACGCATATCCGGCTTGAGCCACGGCACCGACGTATGGCTGGGCAACGCTGCGGATCTGGTGAAGGCCGGCGTACCGCTGAAGGAATGCATCTGCACCCGCGACGACATCATGAACGCCTTGATCGCGCTGGGCGTGGACAACGAGATCGCCTTCAAGACCATGGAAAACGTGCGCAAGGGCAAGGGTCTGCGGCCCGAGATGGAGGAAGCCATCGCCGCCGTGGACGCCCCGCCATGGTACATCGACAGCTGCAAGAAGATCAAATATATGTTCCCCCGCGCCCATGCGGCTGCATACGTGATTATGGCGCTGCGCATCGCCTATTTCAAGATATACTATCCTGCCGCCTACTACTGCTGCTATCTGCACCGCAATGCAGAGAGCTTCAACGCCGCCTACATGTGCAGCGACGATGTGCAGCAGCTGCGGGACGCCTACGCAGCCATCAAGGCGCTGGACAAGGCAGAGCTTACGGCAACCAAGGAGGATGAGGCTACGCTGCTGGAGATCATGATCGAAATGAACCTGCGCGGCGTACATATGAAGCCGATCGACATCTACCGCTCCACTGCCAAGGACTTTGTCATTGACGGGGACGGGCGGATACTGCCGCCGCTGAACTCCCTGCCCGGTGTGGGAACCAGCGCTGCCGAGGCATTTATCGGCATACGCGACCAAGGACCGTTCATATCGCAGGACGATATGCTGCGCCGCAAGGTTCCCAAGGGTGTGGTGGAAACGCTGAGGCAGGCTGGCTGCCTCAACGATCTGCCCGAAACCAGCCAAGTGACGCTATTTGAGTTCTAAAAATAGCCTCTATAGAATGCTTATTGGGCAAAGAAACGCCACTGTACGGCAAAGTACAGCGGCGTTTGCTTTTGGCTTTAATATATAGGAATTATCACATCACGGCGGACATCACTGCAAAGAGCAGTATGCTCAGCAGGGTCAGCACAGAAAGTGCGGAGGAGATGTTTGCACGCTCGTCCGCTGCATCGGCAAACACGGGCAGCACATAGGGCGGCGGCAATATAAACATCAGCACCAGCGCGCCGGTATGCATGGCTCCATCCAGCAGGAAGCGGTTGGCCAGCAGGGCAAGCCCCAGCATTGCAGCCATCACCAGCAGGCGCAGCGCCACGACGGCGATGGTTTTCTTCCAGCGGATCTCGCCGGGAACCAGATCATAGCCGATGGAGATGAGGATCAGCACGCTGGTTGGCGCGGAGATGAAGCTGGTGAGGGAATCGATCACGCCGCTCACGCCCGAGGGCTTCAGCGCATCATACAGACCCGTCGCACCCAGCAGCAGGCCGACGAAGATCGCCCACAGCACCGGCGAGGACAATGCCTCTCGAACGACGCTCCTCAGACCAGCCTTGCCACTGAGCAGAATCTTATACACGGTAAAAACAAACAGCACCTGACCGAGGTCAATAATGGCAAAGCGGCTGCTTGCCTCTCCCTTAAAGAGCAGCGCGAACAGACCATAGCCAAGCATGCCAGCCTCGAAACCAGTCATGAGGTAGGGTGTGATCTTACCCGGCAGCTTAAAGAGCCTGCAAAGCAACGCGCCCAACCCCAGCGCCACGCAACAGAGCAGGAACATGAGCGCCGGTATGGCGAAGCTGCCCTTTGAATACTCCGCCGTGGCGAAGGACGCCACCAGCACCGCAGGCAGGGCGATGTTTACCGCCACGGACTTGAGCTGCGCCACGCCATCGCGGGTGAGTATGCCCTTTGCGCGGCAGAGCATGCCGATGCCCAGCGTGACAAATACGGGGAGCGCGGTTTCCAGCACGCGGATCAGGTTTTCCATGGTATCTCCTCCCAAATTTGGTTCACAATGTGCTTCAACGGATACGACGCTAGAAAGAGCGCCGCATAAGATATGCGACGCTCTCGGTTTTGAAAGGGATCAATCCTCGTCTTCCTCTTCACGCTTGCAGGCTTCGACGATCTTCTTTGCGTCGGCTGCGGGAACTTCCTCGTAGCGCTCAAAGCTCATGGTGAAGGAGCCGCGTGCCTGCGTCATGGAGCGCAGGTCGGTGGCATACTTGGCCATTTCGGACAGAGGAGCCTCGGCGGTGACGCGCTGCATCTCGCCAACCTTATCCATGCCCATGATG
>CAYWLE010000223.1:0-3049 GCA_964458825.1 uncultured Oscillospiraceae bacterium
CCTGAAGCTGGAGGAGCAGCTCTCCAAGGAGGAGATACTCGAGGCTTACCTCAATACCATCTATCTCGGCGGCAGCAACTACGGCGTCAAGATCGCCGCGCAGGACTACTTCGGCAAGGATCTCAGCGAGCTGACCATCAAGGAGTGCGCCTGCCTCGCCGCCGTTATCCGCAACCCCTACCGCTATAACCCCCGCAGAAATTACTATACCTATGATACGCCGGAACTGCTGGAAAACCGCATGAACTACGCGCTGGATGAAATGCTCGACCAGCAGATGATCACCGCAGAGGAGCACGCCGCCGCCAAGGCAGAGCAGCTGCATGTGCTGGAAACCTCCACAGCCTCCTCCGACGCCATGTACGATAACGCCTACTATGTAGAATATTCCATCTACGATGTGGTCAGCAAGATGCTCCGGGTAGAGGGTCTGGAGGACACCTCCTCCAACCGCAGCAGCATGGAAACCAAGCTGCGCAATGGCGGCTATAAGGTCTTTACCTCCCTCGATCCCGATGTGCAGGCGGCCGTGCAGGCAACCATCACATCATGGTCGAGCTACCCAGCCATGCGCTATGCCAATGATTCCTCCACCCAGTCCTCTCTGGGCGGCGGTGAATATATGACCATCGTGCAGCCGCAGGCAGCGGCGGCGGTGGTGAACTGGCATACCGGCGAGCTGGTTGCCGTGGTTGGCGGCAGAACCGAACCCATCCAGAAAAAGCAGCTCAACCGCGCCTACCAGCTGGAAATGCCCGTCGGCTCCTCCCTCAAGCCCCTCTCGGTATATGGTCCCGCCTTCGATATGGGCTATTCCCCCGGAACGCCGGTGCTGAACCTGCCCATCGAGGTCAAGGGCTGGAACAGCTCCAGCGGCTATCCAAATAACTTCTCCGGCGGCTCCTTCAGCGGCGTGGAATCCATGCGCGTGGCGCTCAATAAGTCCAACAACACCTCCACAGCTCATGCGCTGATGGACTATGTGGGCATTGAAAATTCCGTCACCTACCTGCTGAAGCTGGGCATCGATCCAGACCATATCCTCGCCACCGGCGCCGGGCTTGCCCTCGGCTCCTCCGGCGTGTCCGTCGTCGAGCTGGCCGCCGCCTATGGCGCGGTTGCCAACAGCGGTGTGTTTCTCGAGCCCTATGCCTTCACGCAGGTGCTCAACCCCGATGGCACGGTCTATATCGACGTAACCGAGGTTCAGGAGAGCCGCCGCGTATTCCAGGAACCCACAGCCTACCAGCTCGTAGATACCCTCATCGGCTGCGTATCCTCCGAGGGCACCGGGCAGAGAGCCAACTTTGGCGATCTCACCGTGGCGGGCAAGACCGGCACCAATTCCAACAACATCGGCGTGACCTTTGCCGGCATGACCGGCTACTATGCCGGCGCGGTCTGGATCGGATCGGACTATTACAAGCCCCTCGAATCCTCCGCCACCGGCAGTACCGCTGCCGCACCCCTCTGGGCAGCCATCATGGAAAGGGTGCATGATCTCACCGGCTGCACAGTCAACCGCAGCATCATCTCCGGCTCCGCCGCCGACTATGGACTCTATATGGAAACCGTATGCGGCGTGTCCGGCATGCTGCCCACCTCCGCCTGCAAAAACGACGTCAACGCCTATGCCCTCGTCACCGACTACTACACCGCCGATTCCGTGCCAACCGCCTACTGCAACATGCACCGCGCGGTGAAGGTATGCCGAAGGAGCGGCATGGTTGCCAGCGATGATTGCGATTCGGCGATGGTCGTGGGCATCATCTACATCCCCGAGGGTCATCCCCTGCGCAATGCAAGCGATATGAACATGGTGCAGAACTACTTCTATGGCGCTTCCACCAACGAGTATTCCGCAGGCGTGGGCAAGTGCATGCAGTGCAGCTGATCGGGAAAAAAACAGGCTGCTCAGGCGAATGCCCGACTAACGCCAGAGCAACGGCAGACCAACCACAGACCAACCACAGACCAACCTCAAACCAATGCCTAAATAATGGGAACGCGACCGTTCAAGCGGCTGCGTTCCCTCTTTTGGGGTTGCCAAATAGCCTTCCAGCATGCCTCCGGCAAGGCATTTCTCCGGCATAGCTCCCGCTCCAGCCGCATAGCCTAAGCCATAGCCAACCGGAGCAAAGGAGGGAAAACCACATGTCTCGCACGCGAAAATCCACGCTGAAATCGCTGCTTCTGGGGCTTGCCGCAGCCATACTCTTTACCCTTGCCGCCATGCTCGCCCTCGCAGCGGCGCTGCTGGGATTGCCCATCAAAGACAATGTGCTACGGGTACTGAACCAGCTTATCAAGCTCTTTGCCGTAGTTGTCGGCTGCTGCGTCGCCGTTCCAAGGGGCGGCGAGAAGGGGCTTGCCACCGGACTAACGCTGGCGCTGTTTTATATCGTGTTGGGCTACGCAAGCTATCTGGCGCTGGGCGGCGGCAGCTTCGATGTGGTTTGCATGCTGGGCGAGATGCTGCTGGGTGGCGCGGCAGGCGCGCTCACCGGCGCGGTTCGGGCAAACCTGCATCCCCGCAGGCGCAGCGCAGCTTAGTTTTTCGAACGCACGTTTAAGTTTCACTGCCTGCGTTTCATTCTCCCGCAGATATGGTATAATGCTAGTATTGGCAGGCTGTGCTTATCCCGCCGAGCCAACATACCACAGCGCTGCGGGAGGTTTTTTTCTATGTTCCGCCTACATTCCACTTACCAGCCCACGGGCGACCAGCCGCAGGCGATACAGGCGCTTACGGATGGTCTGGAGCGCGGTCTGAAGCATCAGGTGCTGCTGGGCGTTACCGGCTCAGGCAAGACCTTCACCATGGCAAACATCATCAAAAACGCCAACCGACCCACGCTGGTCATCGCCCACAACAAGACCCTCGCCGCCCAGCTTGCCAGCGAGTTTCGCGAGTTCTTTCCCGAAAATGCCGTGGGCTACTTCGTTTCCTACTATGATTACTACCAGCCCGAGGCTTATATTCCCTCCACCGACACCTTCATCGAAAAGGACGCCGCCATCAACGACGAGATCGACCGCATGCGCCCTG
>CAYWLE010000224.1:0-3016 GCA_964458825.1 uncultured Oscillospiraceae bacterium
GCGGAGATCCGCGCCGTGGTGGAGGAAGCGCACAAGCAGGGCGTGATCGTGAAGGTCATCTTCGAAACCAGCCAGCTGGATCTGGATCAGGTTCGCAAGGCAACCGAGGTCAGCATCGCCGCAGGCGCGGATTTTGTAAAGACCTCCACCGGCTTCAATGGCGCAGGCGCCACCGTGGAGGCGGTGCAGGTCATGCTGGATACCGCAAAGGGCAGGGCAAAGGTGAAGCCCTCCGGCGGCATCCGCAACTATGAAACCGCAAAGATGTATGTGGATATGGGCGCTCAGCGGCTGGGCATCGGCTATTCCAGCTGCAAGGTCATCTGCGAGGGCGGTACCTCCAGCGAGAATTATTGAACCAAACTGGCAATAACCAAGCAGCCCACCTCATGAAAGTTCACAGTGAAGGGAAGTGACCGGGTATGATCGGCGCGATCATTGGCGATATCGTCGGCTCCCGCTTTGAATGGAACAACCACCGAAGCAAGGCTTTTGAACTCTTTACCCCGAAATGCTTCGCCACGGACGACAGCATCATGACGCTCGCCATCGGCAAGGCGCTCATGCGCAGCAAGCCCGACTGGAGCGACCTTGGCGCGCAGGCCGTGCGCTGCATGCAGGAGCTTGGCCAGCCCTATCCCGACTGCGGTTACGGCGGACGCTTCATGACGTGGATGTACTCCAGCGACCCCCAGCCCTACGGCAGCTTTGGCAATGGTGCGGCCATGCGCGTGAGCGCCTGCGGCTTTATGGCAAGGAGCCTCGATGAAGCCAAGGCGCTCTCACGGGCAGTTACTGAGGTCACGCACAACCACCCCGAGGGCATCAAGGGTGCGGAGGCAACCGCCATTGCCATCCACATGGCATGCAGCGGCTGCTCCATGGCGGAGATTCGGCAGGCAATTGATCGGGAATACTATCCCATGAGCTTCAGCTTGGATGAAATTCGGGACAGCTACCAATTCAACGAAACCTGCCAGAACACGGTTCCGCAGGCGCTCATGGCTTTCTTTGAATCCACCGGCTTTGAAGACGCCATTCGCAACGCCATCTCCATCGGCGGCGACAGCGATACTCTGGCAGCCATCACCGGCGGCGTGGCGGAGGCATTCTATGGCGTGCCGGAGGAGCTGGAGCGGCAGGCGCTGCGCTACCTTGATGATCGCCTGCTCGCCGTCTATAGCGCCTATCGGCAGCAGATTCCGCCAATAACCCCCCGCCGGTAAACTCACTTAAGTAGCCCCGGCAGGCTCCATGCACAGCCAAAGAACCGGAGCGCTGCTGGAGGCAGCGCCTGCAAAGGAGAGGACGAATATGCAGAGAATCACCAGCTTCAGCGTCGATCATACCCGTCTGGCAAGGGGTGTGTATCTTTCCAGAGAGGATGGCGACGTCAAAACGTGGGACGTTCGAATGAAGGAGCCGAACAAGGGCGATTATCTCTCCCCGGCAGCCATCCACACCCTCGAGCATCTCTTTGCCACCTATGCCCGAAACAGCGCCTACAGCGACAGCGTGATCTATGTCGGTCCCATGGGCTGCCGCACCGGCATGTATTTCCTGACGCGGGGGCTTACGGATGAGCAGGTGCTGAGCTGCATCCGGGACAGCTACCGCTTCATTGCCTCCTTTGAGGGGGATATCCCCGGCGCAAAGCTTGCCGAATGCGGCAATTACATGGATCAGGATCTTGAGGGCTGCAAGCGCGAGGCTGCGGCATATCTGCCGATTCTCGAAGCCATCCAGCCGGAGGATATGCGCTATAGCTATTATCTGGATTGACGTCTGCTTGCTCAGGCTTTATCTGCGGACACGTGCTTTTCTATAGCATGTGTCCATATCTTTTGCCCTTATCTCCCTATTCCCCCCTTGCAAAGCTCGGTCTTTTGTTGTAAACTTAATATAGAGAAGTGGGCTGATGGGAAGGCTTGGTTGAGCCATCGCATCCATGCCTGCAAGCCAAATACGCAAAAGGAGCGGGAGGAACGCGTTATGTTGCATATTTTCAGCGATCTGGAGGGCATCCGCATCGCCATCGAAATGGAGCGGCGGGGTGAATCCTTCTATCGTCGGGCGGCGAAGGTCAGCCGGTCGGAGGATACGGTGCGTCTGCTGCATTCCTTGGCGGCGGACGAGCAGCACCACTATGCGGAGTTTGAGCGGCTGTATCGTGCGGAATCCGAGGGCGGTCTTGCCGACAGACCCTACGACGACGAAACCAACGCCTATCTCAGCGCCATTGCTGCGGACATCGTGTTTCCTCGGGGGCTGATGGCGCTGCGGGACGAGGGCTTTGAGAATCCCCGCGCCGTGTTTGACTATGCCATCGCCTCGGAAAAGGATTCCATCCTCTTCTATACGGAGATGCAGAGCCGCACCACCGACATCCACGCGAAAGATGTGTTCGGAGAGATCACCCGACAGGAGCGAGGCCATCTCTTCCGCCTGCAACGGCAGCTGGATCAGCTTCCGAAGCAGGATTAGCCCGATCAGCTCAATCAGCTTAATCAATAATAGAGCAGATAATTCAAATACAGGGAGGAACCAACCATGGAAGCAATGCAGGTATACAGGCAGTGGCTGGCTGACTTTGCCAATGACCCGGAAACCATGGCCGACCTCAAGGCCATCGAAAATGATCCCGCCGAGATCGAGGATCGCTTCTATCGCGAGCTGGAATTTGGCACCGCTGGCATGCGCGGCGTGCTGGGCGCAGGCGCCAACCGGCTCAATATCTATAACGTGCGCCGCGTGACCCGTGCGCTAGCCAAGTATATCCTCACCACGCCGGACGGCAAGGAAAAGGGCGTTGCCATCGGCTATGATTCCCGCCATAAGAGCGATGTTTTCGCCAAGGAAGCCGCGCTGGTGCTGGCCGCCGCAGGCGTGAAGGTTTATCTCTTTGAATCCCTGCGTCCGGTGCCGGTGTTGTCCTTCACCATCCGCCATCTGGGCTGCATCGCAGGCATTGTGATCACCGCAAGCCACAATCCCAAGCAGTACAACGGCTATAAGG
>CAYWLE010000225.1:0-3003 GCA_964458825.1 uncultured Oscillospiraceae bacterium
GGGCTGGTCGGCCGTCAAGCTCTATTTCATGATCGGCCTGCCCACCGAGACGGACGAGGACGTGCTGGGCATTGCCGATCTTGCGAGGATGGTTCGGGACTGCTACTTCTCTCTGCCCAAGAATAAGCGCGCGCCGGGGCTGCGGATTACGGTGAGCGCGTCGGTATTCGTGCCGAAAAATTTCACTCCCTTCCAGTGGTGCGGTCAGCTGGATGAGGAAACTGTGGTTCGCCGCCAGCTGCTGCTGCGCGATGAGCTGCGCAAGGTTAAGGGCGTGGATTTCAAGTATCATGCGCCGGATCTGAGCTATATCGAGGCAGTGTTTGCCCGGGGCGACCGCCGTCTGGCAGACGTGATGGAGCGCGCTTGGAGGATGGGCTGCCGATTTGACGGCTGGTCGGATCAGTACAGGCACGATCTGTGGCTGGAGGCATTCCGCGAGGAAGGACTGGATCCTGATTTCTATGCCCTGCGGGAGCGCGCCTTGGACGAAGTGCTGCCGTGGGACCACATCGACGCGGGCGTTACCAAGGAATTTCTGCTGCGCGAATGGAGGAAGGCGCTCAAGGAGGAGCGCACGCAGGACTGCCGCAAGGGCTGCGTGGGCTGCGGCGTGAATCGATATGAGGGGGCTTGCTGCAAATGAGGTTGCTGGTTCGTTTTGGAAAAAAACCGAGGCTGCGCTTTATCTCCCATCTGGATCTTCAGCGCTTTCTGCATATGGCGCTCAACCGCAGCGGCCTGCCGATCAAGTATTCCGAGGGCTTCAATCCCCATCCGCTGATGGCGTTTGGCTCCGCACTGGCGCTGGGCTGGACGAGCGAATATGAAATACTGGATGTGCGCCTGAGCGCGCCGATGGGCAGAAAGAAATGCGAGGAAGCCATGCGCTTTGCCCTGCCGGAGGATCTTCCGGTGCTGGAGGTTAAGCTTGCGGACGACCGCAGACCCTCCGTAATGGCGCAGGTCTGCGCATCGGATTACCATGTGACGCTCGGCGGCGAGGCTGGGCGGAGGATCATGGCTGCGATCCCCGAATTTCTGTCCATGGACTGCGTCACTGCCATGAAAAAGAGCAAGTCCGGCGAGAAGGAGATCAATATCCGTCCGCTGGTGCTGGATATGCAGGCATGCGAGGATGGCTTCGACTGCCGGCTCATGCTCACAGAAAAGGAAAACCTGAAAGCGGATCTGCTGGTTCGCACGCTGGCAAGGCTTGCCGGCGTTCAGGAGGAAGAGATCGATATGCGCATCCATAGAAGGCTGCTCCTTGGAAGAAATAATGCGGGCGAGCTTGCGCCCGTGATGGAGCTGTGAGCATGAGGCGGGAGCTGCTGCTGGAGCGCGTGGCTGGTCAGACGAGGCTCGCCGTGGTGGAGGATCGCAGGCTCTGCGAAATCTATTATGAGCGCGGCGCACGAACCAAGCTGGCTGGAAATATCTATGCCGGCAGGGTGCAGAACGTGCTTCCGGGCATGAACGCCGCCTTTGTGGATATCGGCCTAGGCAAAAACGCCTTCCTCTATGCCGGGGATATCTGCTACGATACCCGGGAGGATCAGGCGCTGAAGGCAAAGCTGGAGGATGCGAGGATCGAAAGGATGCTCCGGCCGGGGCAGATGATCGTGGCGCAGGTCGCCAAGGAGCCGGGCGGAAGCAAAGGACCGCGGATATCGGGCAATGTGACGCTGCCGGGCAGGCTCTGCGTGCTGATTCCCACGCTGGAGTACGTTGGGGTATCCAAGAAGATCGAGGATCAAGGCGAGCGGGACAGGCTCTATGCCGCCGCCCTCAGGCTCTGCGAAGACCACGGCGCGGGCATGATCGTGCGCACCGCCGCCGAGGGCGTGGAGGCTGAGCGCATCGAGGCGGATTACCTGCGGCTGCTTGCCATTTGGGAAAAGATACGCGCCGCCGGCGAGCACAGTGCCAAGCCGAGGCTATTGCAGAACGATGGAAGCCTTGCTATGCAGGTGGCGCGGGACATGCTGGACGATACGGTTGCTGCCGTGCGCACCGATGATCCAGCGCTCTATGCCGAGCTGATCGAGAACGTGCGTCTGCTCAGCCCGGAGTTTGAGGGCGTCGTTCAGCTGGAGAGGAGCGATACGCCGCTGTTCGACCTGCTTCGGGTGGATCACCAGCTGGAGAAGGCGCTCAGCCGCCATGTTTACCTCAAGAGCGGCGGCACCATCGTCATTGATGAAACGGAAGCCATGACGGTGATCGACGTGAACACCGGCAAGTTCACCGGCAAAAAGGATCTGGAGGAAACGATCTTTGCCCTGAACTGCGAGGCTGCCGCAGAGATTGCCAGACAGCTGCGCCTGCGGGACTTGGGCGGCATCATCATCATTGATTTTATCGATATGGAGCGGGCAGAGCATCGCCAGCAGCTGCTGGAGTACCTGCGGGAGGCGCTCAGGAACGACCGCAACCGAACCAATGTGCTTGGCATGACGGCGCTGGGGCTTGTGGAGATGACCAGAAAGAAGCTGCGCCGGCCGCTGAGCAGGCTGCTGATGCGCGATTGCAGCCACTGCCTAGCCACGGGCGTGGAGTGGACGCACGAAAGCACAGCCTACCGAGCCGTGCGGGAGGTATGGCGCAGGCGCAGGCTGGGCGACAGGCTGCCCATGCGGATCGTGACCGGCGAAAGGGTGGTTGGCTGGATCCGAACCATCGGCGTGCCGGACGGCTGTCTGCTGGAGGAGAGCGGCAGCGACGAGGGCTTCGAGGTGGTGAGCGGCGAGTGACCCGAGGGCTGCTTTTTGCGCCGGATAACCAACCAAGCAGCGCCGCTCAAACCAAACACAGACCAACAACAGACCAATATAAAAAGCATCGCTTTTTGACTGCCTGAAGGGCATATTTCGACAGGAAAAGAGGAAAACCATGAAAGAACAGCCGGTTGTTTCCCAGCAGGAAATGCTTCGCCAGCGGGAGTTTATGGCGCAGGTGCGGGAGATGCCCAATAGACCCCGCAGCTACCACATCGTGTCC
>CAYWLE010000226.1:0-2985 GCA_964458825.1 uncultured Oscillospiraceae bacterium
GCGCTGCGCTTCTCGCTGGTGATGGGCGTGGCTCCTGGCGCAGATGTGCGACTATCCAATGAAAAGATCGAAACCTACCGCAACTTCTGCAACAAGATATGGAACGCCAGCCGCTTCGTGCTGATGAACCTCGAGGGCTTCACGCCCGAGAGTCTGCCGTCTGCGGACAAGCTGAGCTACGCGGATAAGTGGATACTGACCGAGTATCAGAACACGGTGCGCGCCGTGACGGACAACATGGAGCACTTCGATCTCGGTCTTGCGGCGACCAAGCTGTATGACTTTGCATGGTCGGACTTCTGCGATTGGTATATCGAGATTGCCAAGCAGGGGCTCTATGCCGAGGACGGCGATGTGAAGAAGACCACGCAGGAGGTTCTGCTGCATGTGCTGATCGGTCTGCTGAAGCTGCTGCATCCCTACATTCCCTTCATCACTGAGGAGCTTTACAGCTACCTGCCCGGCAGCGAGGGCATGCTGATCACCTCCAGCTGGCCGGAGTGCGACGCAGCCTATGACTTCAAGGAGGATGCGACGAGGTTCGAGGGCGTGATGGAGGTCATTCGCTCCATCCGCAACCTGAGGGCCGAGATGAACGTGGCGCCCAGCAAGCGTGCGACGCTGATCCTGAAGCCCCAGCAGGGCTGGAAGGACGCGCTGGCTGCTGCGGACGGCTACTTCAAGAGGCTGGCGGGCGCAAGCAATGTGGAGTTCATTTCCGCTGGCGACGCCAATCCTGAAAAGAGCGCCTCCGCCGTTACCGTGCCCTGCGAGTTTTATATCCCGCTGGGCGAGCTGGTGGACGTGGATAAGGAGATCGCGCGCCTAAGCAAGGATCTGAAGAACGTGGAGGGTGAGATCGCCCGCGCTCAGGGCAAGCTGAACAACCAAGGCTTCGTGGAAAAGGCTCCGGCGGCGCTGATCGAGAAGGAAAAGGAAAAGCTGGAAACCAACAGGGGTCTGCTGGAGAAGCTGAAGGCGCGTATTGCCGAAATGGAAGCGCTCAAATAAGAAAAAACTGGATAAAACCAATTTTTACAGGGCGGGAGCTGCGTTTGGATGCGGCTCCCGCAGGTTTATATATGGCTGTCACAGATCTTGGCTGGATGGCTGGCGGGACATGAGCAGGCTGTGAATTTTTCGCACAGAAGCCACATAGCATGCTTCATCGATGATAATCTGTTTGTGATCCTGCATATGAATGATATCAATGGGGTCTATCAGAGCGCGGAGAGCGGCGTCATCGCTATCCTCCAGCCCGAATGCGCTGATGACGGCCACGCGGCGTGCTCCGGCAGCGGGGGTGGCATAGACGAGCGGGCTTTCGTTTTGGCTGCTTGGATCGGAGAGCAGATACATGCCGCGCTTGCCAGTGACGCAGGGCACGGGCGGGCAGGCTCCATCTATGACGCGAGTGCCGGGATCCTCGGGCGCGCAGGTATTTTTAATGATGGTTTCAATGCCGCTGCCCTCGAGAGGTGCGAGGGCGTCCGGGTGCAGCAGGCTGGATCCCGCCTGAGCAATGGAGCGAAGCTGGCGAAGGCTGACCAGACGGCAGCGGCGTGCCTCGGGCACGAGGCTTGGATCGGCGGTGTAAAGACCGTCCACATCCGTCCAGTTTTCATAGCGGTCGGCATGCAGGGCGGCGGCAAGCAGCGCTCCGCTCACATCTGAGCCGCCCCGGGAAAAGGTTTTGATGCCGCAGCGGCTCATGCCATAGAAGCCTGGAACCACCGCGCAGGTCATGTCGCTGAGGCGTTCACGGCTGCGGCGCAGGCTTTCGGGCAGGTCGATGGCATCGCCGGAGAAGAAAAAAAGCTCGTCTGCATCCACAAATGGCATGCCGGTGAAGGCGGAAAAGAGCTTTGCGCTCAGGTATTCGCCGCGGCTGACGAGCATATCTGCCGAAGCGCTATATTCGCTGCGGATGCGGGCAAATTCATATTCCAGATCGAAGGAAGGCGCAAGGCGATCCCGCATGGCTGCATAGCGCTGGAAAATTTGGGCAAGGATAAGCTGATCCCCCTGTTCGCCGCAGGCATAGGCGCGGTAGAGCAGATCGGTGATCTTTATATCGTCCGGCGTGCGCCTGCCGGGGGCGGAGAGGACGATGAACCTTCTGTCCGGGGAGGCGGCGAGGATGGCTTTTACGCGAAGCAGCATATCCGCATCGCATACTGAGCTTCCGCCGAACTTACATACGCTTGTGGTCATATTGATCCCTCCGAACCTGTATGCATGAAAATCTTACCCTGCATCCTATGCCGCAGTGGAAAAAGGGTGAGGATGCATGAAGGGGAAGGCAGGCAGGCATTTCCACAGGTTTGAGTAAAAAAATTTCGCCTGCAATAAAGGATTTTTGGATGGGAATGTTGTAATTTATATATGCGTATTCTGTGAAATGGCTTTGTTGTGTCACTGAAGACGATCAGAATGCTGATAAAGCCTACAAACGCAAAAATTCCAACATAATAAATGAAAGGGTTGGAGTTTTTGCGTTCTGCCCCAGCTGCAAGCGGCGGTTGCTTATGTAAGCTGGCTTAATTTCAGGCTTTCTCATCGCTCTGCAAGGCTTTGCCCTTGCCGCATCGCCGGGGAACGCTTTCTGACGATCATTGGCGAAAATTGATGTAAATTGTCGGTTTTTGGGCAGGAAATGACACATATTTGGCGAATAGAGAACAAGGTTGCTGCCTGATTGAACTGCTTGATGAAAGCGTGACCTAAGCACGTGGCAAGGATCAGACGGAAAGGTGGGGTGTCGGCCGTGGCAAGGTTTTCAGATATGTTTCTGGATGAGCTGAGGTCGAGAACCAGCCTGGAGGAGATCGTGTCCGAATATGTCCCGCTCAAGCAGAAGGGTCGCCGCTTCTGGGGCTGCTGCCCCTTCCATAATGAGAAAACGCCTTCCTTCTCGGTGGATTCCGAATCCCAGCTCTATTACTGCTTCGGATGTCACAAGGGTGGAACGGCGCTTAATTTCGT
>CAYWLE010000227.1:0-2976 GCA_964458825.1 uncultured Oscillospiraceae bacterium
TTATGAAGCTTATACCGATTTCCACGGTATGATGGATCTTATCGAGGATCTGTTCAAGACCGTGGCGCTCAAGGTTTGCGGCACCACCGATATTCCCTTCCGCGGTCATACCGTGCATCTGGGCGAAAAGTGGGCGCGCCTCACCATGAAGGAGGCCGTGAAGCAGTATTCCGGCATCGATGTGGATCTCTGGCAGAGCGAGGAGCAGGCGTATGCCGAGCTAAAGGCAAAGGGCTTCGATCCCGAGGAGGGCCATAGCCGCGGCGATCTGCTCAACTACCTCTTCGAGGAAACCGTTGAGGAGAACCTCATCCAGCCTACCTTCATCTATGATTATCCCGTGGAGATCAGCCCGCTTGCCAAGCGCAAGATGGATGATCCTACCATGACCGAGCGCTTCGAGTTCTTCATCACCGGTTGGGAGTTTGGCAACGCCTTCTCCGAGCTGAACGATCCCATCGACCAGCGCAAGAGGTTTGAAGCTCAGGTCGCCGCCAAGCGCGCGCAGGGCAATACCTCCGCGCAGGTGGACGAGGATTACGTCACCGCCCTTGAATATGGCATGCCCCCCACCGGCGGTCTCGGCTTCGGCATCGATCGCTTCGTTATGCTGCTCACCAACTCCGATTCCATCCGCGATGTGCTCCTCTTCCCCACGATGAAGCCCATGGCTTGAGAAAACGGCAGAATACCAAATAGCAATATAAAGAGCAGCCGAGATGGATAGATAATATCCACCTCGGCTGCTCTTTGCCCTTTCGCAAGGCTGTCTGGCTCAGCTCAACATCTCCAGCCTTTCCATCATGATATCGTAATACGCGCCGGCGGGATCATCCAAGCTTGGCACGCCAACCACAGCTTCGCCCACGATATTGCCGCCGCCATCCACAAAGAAGGTGGTGGGGAAGGCATATACCCCGCTCAGTATGCCGGAATACATATCCTCGCTGGCGGCGAGGGTGGTGAAGTCTGCGGAAACCAGATCGAGTATCGCGGCGGTCAGCTCAGGCTCGCTGGCAGCGTCGTCGCAGATGGTGATCAGGTTGCAGTTCTCCGGCAGGCTCTCCTTCAGGGCGGTGAACTCCGGCAGCTCATCGATGCAGTAGCCGCACCACGTTGCCCACACGTTTACCATGGTCAGATCATAGCCCTCAAATATGGCTTGGGTCACGCGGTTGCCTTCGGTATCCACGGTGGAAAATTCGATTTCCGCCATTGCCGCCGTGCAGAGCAGCATCAGCGCCAGCAGCGCGCATATCAGCTTCTTCATTCGTTCATTCCTCCTAAATGCTATATCTTTAATCTTCGACGTCGCGTGCAAAAACACCTGCCGCGCAATTGGGACATTTTTGAATCGAAAGCCCTCCGGCACAGCTTCCGTGCGAACTTGTCACAGAATTGTACTTGAATGAAGCCATGCCTTCTGCTATACTTTAATTGTATAAGTACGCAAAAACAGGAGCAGATAACCAATGCCCAGTCGTAAAAAGAGAGCCATGCGCCGCCAGCAGGGAAGCAGCGCCCTGCCCGCGTTGATCGCAGTGCTGGCGCTGGTTGCCGCCGCGCTGGTGATATTGCTGATGCAGAGCAACCCCTTCGCCGCGCCGGAGCCGACAGTTACCCTGCAAGCCGACCAGCAGCGCTTCGTGGATCAGAAAAATGCCACGCCGCCGCCCCTCGTGCTGGGTGCGGAGAGCCTGTCATCCAGCCAGACGGCCGCGCCCACAGCCACTCCAGCGCCCACGGCAAGCCCCGCGCTGGAGGATCAGCCGAGCGCGGAAGCCAGCCAAGCCAACTGCCTCATACCCCAGCCGGAGCAGGGCAGCTATTTCCTGCCCGTGTTTGATAAGGCGCTGCGTACCCCCGATGATGAGGCAATGATCGCCATCACCGTGGACGATTGCAATGATGCGGCCGCCATGGAGCAGATCGTGCAGCTTGCCCGCAAGTATGATATGCAGCTTACCTTCTTCCCCACCGGCGCTGCGCTGATGAATGAGGAGCTTACCGAGGGCTTCCGCACCTGCGCCCGCAAGCTCAATTATCAGATCGAAAATCATACCTACGATCACAAGGGCGAGTATCGCCTCAGCGATAGCGAGCTTGCATTGCAAATTTGGAAGCAGAGCATCGCTACCAGCTATGCCGTTGGCAGGGATTATCAGCAGCATTTCTTCCGCCCCGTATATAATGGCAGCGTCAATGACCAGCGCACCCACTTCTTCATTCGCAAGCTGGGGCTGCTGGGCGTGGCTGGCTATACCTATTCCTATCGCGATCTCAAGCTGGATGACCTCGCCTCTACCCTCGATAATGGCAATGTATATCAGTTCGATATGAGCGAAAAGAGCATGAGCCTCCTTGAACCCTTCGTGGCAATGGCAAGCAGCAAGGGCTATCGTCTGGTTACGATGAACGAGCTTTTCGGTATTGAGGATAATGCCATCAGCAGCGACCTGACCATCGATACGCAGACCTTGCCTACCATGGAGGATTACACCGCCGAGCTTTATGATCTCAAGCTCAATTACCGCACCAACGCCGTATATACCCTGCAAAAGCGGCTTGCTGAGCTTGGCTACCTCATCGGCGATGATGCTAAGGCGGATGGCTATTACGGTCCCAATACCAGCATCGCGGTTTCTGCCTTTCAGGCAAAGATCGGCGTGGCTGCCACCGGCAATGCCGATATCACCACACAGGAGCAGCTCTACGCACTCAATGCCCCGCTGGCGGGGTAGGATGCTGGGGGTCATGCTCAGGGGGCGCTGCCCCATACCCCGCTCAAGGGTGTGACACCCTTGAGAATCCCCACATAGCGACGCTTCGCACCGCAGAAATTAAAGGCTCCCTTGTGTAAAGGGAGCCTTTTGGAGTGAATATAATAATCCAAAAACCGTGCGTATAGCACGGTTTTATGTGGGGTTTCCAAAGGGAATCATTCCCTTTGGCGGGGTTTCAGGGGCAGCGCCCCTG
>CAYWLE010000228.1:0-2949 GCA_964458825.1 uncultured Oscillospiraceae bacterium
CCAAAGGGAATGATTCCCTTTGGAAACCCCACATAAGCCCTGCCAATGGCAGGGCTAAAATATAATTAAAAACCGTGCTGGTACAGCACGGTTTATGTGAGGGGTGCAGGGGGGAAATCATTTCCCCTGCCGGGGTCTTAGGGGTGGAACCCCTAACACGTCCCCTACGAAACATACTTACACGATGTAGCCGCCGCCGAGGAGCCGGTCGCCGTCGTATAGCACGGCGGACTGGCCGCGGGCAGGTGCGCGCAGAGGCTCGTCTGCAAGAATGATCACATCGCTGCCGCAGGGCGTGGCGGTGCAGGGCGGGTTTTCCCACTTGGTATGGCGCACGCGCACGCTGGCGCGGATAGGGCTGCTTGGCTGGTCGATGAGCCAGTTCATCTGGCGGGCGCGCACCTCGGTATGGAAGAGTTCCTCCCAGAGGGCGAGCACCACGCGGTTGGTATCCGCCTGAATCTCAGCCACATAGAGCTTGCGTTCGTTGAAAAGACCCGGCCAGCGCTGACCCACGGTATAGCGATAGATGCCCTCGTGGCTGCCGATGACCTGATCATGGAAGATAAGCTCGCCGGGGCCGGGCACCGCGCTGCGCGACTTGATCCAGCCGATATAATCCTTATCCGGTATGAAGCATATCTCCATGCTGTCCGGCTTGTGCGCCACGGGGATACCAAGCTCCTGTGCCAAGGCACGCACCTGAACCTTCTCATAGCTGCCCAGCGGCAGAACCAGCCGCGCCGCCTGCTCCCGCGTGACCCGGCAGAGCATATAGCTCTGGTCATTGGAGGGCATGCCCTTATAGATGCCGCCGTCCAGCGCCCGGGCATAATGACCGGTGGCGATCCAGCGCGCGCCGATCTGATCGGCATAGTCGGCAAGGCTCTTGAACTTCACCGCAGGATTGCACATGATGCAGGGGTTGGGCGTTTCACCGCGAAGGTAAGCCGCCACGAAGGGCTGGCAGACGTTCGCCTCCAGCGCGGCGGAGATATCCAGCACCTTCAGCTCCACGCCGAGAAAGGCTGCGGTATCCACGGCGTCCTGCCGCGCCGCCGCCGTGCCGATATCCAGATACAGACCGTGCACCTCATAGCCATCGCGCTGCAAAAGCCGCGCAGATACGGCGGAATCCACGCCGCCGGAAAGACCTAACACGATTTTTTCCATATTTTGCCTCGTACTTTTTTAACATGAGTAAGCCAGTCGCTAGAGCAGCAGCTGAAGCGCCACGACCAGCGCCGCGCCCGGCAGACCAAGGAAGCCCACAGCCATCGCCGTGAAGGGATTTACAGCCAGCTGAAAGCCGAATACCGAGCCGATCAGGTTCACCACCACCAGCGCCAGCGCGCCCAGCACGCCGCCGGCAAGCAGCCGCCAGAGAAACTTCATTGGCACCAGCAGCAGATAGCCCGTCAGGCAGATCAGCGCCAGACCCACGGCAAAGGAAGCGATCAATTCCAATGGGATACGCAATGCCACCACCCCCGCTGTCAGCTTATGCAGGGAACCGGGCTTACAGAAGGCTGGAAGGGCTGCTTAGTCGATGAGCATGGCATCGCCAAAGGAGAAGAAGCGATACTCCATCTCCACGGCGGTCTTATAGACCTCGAGGATATGCTCCCGATCATAGAGCGCGGAAACCAGCATCAGCAGAGTGGAGCCGGGCAGGTGGAAGTTGGTTATCAGCGCATCCACCAGCTGATAGTGGTAGCCGGGCTTAATGAAGATGCTGGTATCGCCCTTTTTGGCGAGCAGCCTGCCATCCTCTGCGGCGGATTCCAGCGTGCGGACGCTGGTGGTGCCCACGGCGATGATGCGGTTCCCACGCTCTCGGGCAGCATTGACCCGCTGGGCAGCCTCCTCCGTGACCTCAAAGTATTCGGAGTGCATCTCGTGATCCTCCACATTTTCCACCTTCACCGGACGGAAGGTGCCCAGACCCACATGGAGCAGCACGGGAACGATCTCCACGCCCTTATCACGAATGCGCTGCATCAGCTCGGGAGTGAAGTGCAGACCGGCGGTGGGCGCGGCTGCGGAGCCCTCCTGGCGGGCATAGACGGTTTGGTAGCGCTCCCGATCCTGAAGCTTTTCATGGATGTAGGGCGGCAGCGGCATCTCGCCAAGCTCGTCCAGCGCGGCTTCCATGGTTCCCTCGCATTCGAAATCCACAATGCGACCGCCATCCGAGGTGGTTTGGGCGATGGTCGCCACGAGCTTGCCGCCGCCGAAGATCACCTGTGCGCCGGGCTTGAGCTTCTTGCCCGGACGAACCAGCGTTTCCCATTTCTTGGGGGCAAGCTGCTTGAGCAGCAGTATCTCGCAGGCGCCGCCCGTAGGACGCTCGCCAATGAGCCGCGCCGGAATGACCCGGGTTTCGTTTACAACCAGCACGTCGCCGGGATTCAGGTAATCAATGATATCATAAAAATGCCGATGCTCGAGGCTATGGTCGGCACGATGAACCACCATCAGCCGGCTATGGTCGCGCGGCTCGATGGGGGTTTGGGCAATGCGATCCTCGGGAAGATCGTATACAAAATCAGACAGCTTCATTCTTTTCTCCTATTCTTTTGGGGTTACGTATGGGGGACGCTGTCCCCCATACCCCCTGCCAAAGGGAATGATTCCCTTTGGAAACCTCACATGCGACGCTCCGCGTCGCAGAAATTAAAGGCTCACTTGTGCAAAGGGAACTGTCAACTGTCAGGTTGACTGAGGAATTGCCGTCTCTCCCTTGAGGGACGCTATCCCCCACCCCTTGCCCAAAGGGAATGATTCCCTTTGGAAACCTCACATGCGACGCTCCGCGTCGCTAAAAATAATATTTTCAGACGTGCGCAGCACGTCATGTGGGGATTCTCAAGGGTGTCACACCCTTGAGCGGGGTTTCAGGGGTGGAACCCCTGAGCGTTCCCCCCAGCGTGACCCCAGCGTTCCCCC
>CAYWLE010000229.1:0-2902 GCA_964458825.1 uncultured Oscillospiraceae bacterium
GTTGATACCGGCGGACGTGTGGACCGCTTCAAGAAGCGCTACGGCATGTAGTCAGTTGCGAAGCACCGGGAGGCTATGCTTTCCGGTGTTTTCCCTGTCTATTGCGCGTATGGCAGACTTGAAAAGCAGACCGACCATTCGCGCCGGTCTGCTTTTTCTATTGAAGCTTTTATAAGCTTTTTCCATGGTTATTTCCAATTGTAAGCAAGCTTACTGCATATATAGACCAACCAACCACAGTATTCTTTAGGCAAGGGAGGCGATGGCAGATGGCAAAGCGCAGGCATTTTGGCGGCGCCCCAGTTTCCGAGGGCGTTCGGCTGGAGGTTGGCAAGTACACCATATTCGCCGTGCGCAAGGCTGATAAGGATATCGCCGTGCGCATGCGCCGCGAACCCAGAAAGCTCATGCGCCTGCTCATGCGCATACCTTTCCTGCGGGGAGCCACGCGGCTGGTGCGCGATGTACACCGCTTCTTTGATGGCATCGCGGAATCGGCGGAGCTTCAGCCCCAGCGGGTGGTTCGCGGCACAGCTCCCGAGCGCGCCGTCGCCCGCTTTCTGAGGGTGGATCCTCAGAGCATCGTCACCCTCGTAAGCGCGCTGCTCATTCCCGTGATCGCCTTCCTCTGCCTCTATGCCGCACCTGCCGGAGCCGCCATGCTGCTGGAGGATCATTTTGCACTCTCCCGCGCTTGGATCAACGGCATTGCCTGCGGCGTGCGCATCTGCGGCTTCCTGCTGGCCATTCCCCTCACGGGCAGGCTGCGGGTATTCCGCAGGCTGCTGATGTATCGCTGCGCCATCAACATGACCACAAACTGCTACGAGAGCCAAGACGAGCTGACGCTGGAAAACGTTTCTCGCCATTCCCACTGCACCCGTCGCAGCGAGCCAGCCTTCCTCATCAGCGTGTGCCTGATCTCTCTGGTTCTGTTTTCTCTGGTGCGGGTCGATGGTTTGCTCATAGCCATCGCACTGCGCCTGCTCATCATTCTCGGCGTTGCCGCCCTGCTCAATGAGCCGTTCTCCGCGCTGGAGGTGGCCGAGCGCAGCTGGGCGACCCGCATCCTGCGCGCACCCATCGATCTTTTCCAGCATATGACGGCACTGGAGCCCCATCCGCAGATGCTGGAAGTAGCGGTGTGCGCCTTCAAGGCAGCGCTGGGAGAACTTGGTAAAGAGGTGAAACCAAATTGACCATTTCTGAATGGTTAAGGAGCGCGACCGAGGCGCTGGAGCAGTCCGGCTCCCCGGATCCCGCGGTGGACGCTCGCTGGATCGCCGAGGACGTGCTGCACATGCCGTCCTCCGCGCTGCACTTTGCATCCAACAATGCGCCAAGCCCCGAGCAGATGGCAGAAATGAACGCCTGCCTCAGCCGTCGCCAGCAGGGCGAGCCGGTACAGTACATACTGCATCGGGCAGATTTCATGGGCTTGCAGCTCTATGTGGATAAGCGCGTGCTGATTCCCCGGCAGGATACCGAAACGCTGGTTGAATCGGTCATTGTGGAGCTTCAGAGCATGAGCAGCCCCCGAGTGCTGGATCTCTGCACGGGCAGCGGCGCCATCGGTCTATCCATCAAGACGCTGCTTCCCCGTGCCGCCGTCACCCTGAGCGACGTAAGCACCGGTGCGCTGGAGGTCGTCAAAAAAAACGCTCATGATCTCAACGCCGAGGTTTCCATCAAGCATGGCGACCTATTCAAGGCTGTGGGACGTGAGAAATTTGACCTCATCGTATCCAACCCACCCTATATCTCCCGCGCCGATATGGCGCAGCTCCAGAAGGAGGTCAGCTTCGAGCCTGCCCTCGCCCTGGATGGCGGGCTGGATGGTCTGGATTTCTACCGCCGCATCGCTGCTGAAGCGCCCAAGCACCTCTGCCCCGGCGGCTGCATCTATCTGGAGGTTGGTTTGGGGCAGGCGCAAAGCGTGAAGGAGCTGCTTCAGTCCTCTCTGCCCTGCCGGGATACCGGCGTCATCTGCGATCTGAACGGCATTGAGCGCATCGTATGGGCAAGGTACCAGTGACCTGCCCTCTCCTTCCACCCAACCTATCAAAACTCAAAGGAATCGATACCCATGGCTGAACTTTCTTTCAACGAACAGGAACGCATCACACGCCAGCTGGAGAGCATCGAGGGTCGCTTCGAAGAGCTATCCATACGCATCACGCTGCCTGAGGTCATCTCAGACAGCGCGCTCTTTACCCGCCTCATGCGCGAGCATGCCGATCTAGAGGAGCTAAACGACATCGCCGTTTCCTACCGCCGCCTGTGCGAGGAGATCCATGCCGCCAACGAGCTGCTTGCCGATCCCGATATGCGCGAAATGGCGGAGGAGGAGCTGCAAGCCCTCAATGCCCAGCTTTCCGAGAAGACCCAGCAAGCTCGCATTGCCCTGCTTCCCAAGGACCCTGACGACCACAAAAACGCCGTGCTGGAGGTTCGCGCAGGCGCGGGCGGCGACGAGGCCGGCCTTTTTGCCGCAGAGCTTCTGCGCATGTACATGCACTATGCAGCCGCGCAGGGCTGGAAATTTGAGATCATCGAGGATGGCTCCACCGAGCTTGGCGGCGTGAAGGAGAGCGTGGCTCTGATTCAGGGCAAGAACGTATTCCAGAAGCTCAAGTATGAGTCCGGCGTGCATCGCGTGCAGCGCGTGCCGGTCACTGAATCCACCGGCCGCATCCATACCTCCACCGCCACCGTGGCCGTGCTTCCCGAGGCAGGCGATGTGGAGATCGAGATCAACGCAAACGACCTGCGCATCGATACCTACCGCGCCTCCGGTGCAGGCGGCCAGCACGTCAACCGCACGGACTCCGCCGTGCGCATCACCCACCTGCCCACCGGCTTGGTTGTCACCAGTCAGGATCAGCGCAGCCAGATACAGAAC
>CAYWLE010000230.1:0-2826 GCA_964458825.1 uncultured Oscillospiraceae bacterium
AAGCTATATCGAGCGCGGCAGGTTTGCCCTGACGGACAAGCCAAAGCCGCAGCTTATCGATCCACGGGATGCAATCATCCGCGTGACGCTTGGAAGCATCTGCACCAGCGACCTGCACATCAAGCACGGCTCTGTGCCGAGAGCCGTGCCCGGTATCACCGTGGGACATGAAATGGTTGGCATCGTGGAGGAGACTGGCGCGGAAGTTACCAATGTCAAGCCCGGCGATCGGGTGACGGTAAATGTGGAAAGCTTCTGCGGCGAGTGCTTCTTCTGCAAGCATGGCTATGTCAACAACTGCATGGATAAGAACGGCGGCTGGGCGTTAGGCTGCCGCATCGACGGCGGGCAGGCCGAGTTTGTCCGCGTACCCTATGCCGATCAGGGCTTGAACAAAATCCCTGACGGCGTGACCGACGAACAGGCTCTCTTTGTGGGCGATGTTCTGGCAACGGGCTTCTGGGCGGCTCGTATCTCTGAGATCACAGGCGAGGATACCGTGCTCATTATCGGCGCTGGACCGACCGGTATTTGCACGCTGCTCTGCGTGATGCTGAGAGCGCCGAAGCGCATCATCGTCTGCGAGAAGGATCCGGCAAGGGCGCGGTTTATTCAGGAGCATTATCCCGAAGTGCTACTGTGCCAGCCGGAGGAATGCGAGGATTATGTCCGCACCCACTCCGATCACGGCGGCGCGGATGTGGTGCTGGAGGTTGCCGGAGCGAAGGACAGCTTCCAGCTTGCGTGGAAATGCGCCAGACCCAATGCCATCGTGACGGTGGTTGCCCTCTACGACGAGGCACAGCCGCTTCCTCTGCCCGATATGTACGGCAAGAACCTGACCTTCAAGACCGGCGGCGTGGATGGCTGTGACTGTGAAGAAATCCTCAGCCTGATCGAGCAGGGCAAGATCGATACCACGCCGCTGATCACCCACCGTTACCGCCTTGCGGACATTGAAGAGGCATATCGCATCTTTGAAAACCGTCTGGATGGCGTGATCAAGATCGCAATCACGGAATAGTTTCCCTGTTCAAACGGCAGGGGAGCACAACGAGCAGACCTGAGGACATAAGCCACGGAGGTAAAGGCAAATGAATTACATATCCGGCATTAAACTCAATGGTTTTCCAGAAGCCTCATCTTACCTTGCCGAGCTTCCGATCATTCGCTATCTGCACACGCTCGACGCGCTATATTTTCAAAAGCCTGTAACCTTTTTCGTGGGAGAGAATGGAACGGGAAAATCAACCCTACTCGAAGCGATCGCCATTGCCTTGGGCTTTAATCCAGAGGGAGGATCCAAGGATTTTTCCTTCTCAACAAAGGCCTCTCATTCTGAGCTCTATCAATATCTGACAACGATCAAAAAAGGCTATCCGAAAGATGGATTCTTTTTGAGGGCTGAGAGCTTTTATAATACCGCAACCTACTTGGATGAATATAGCACATTGGCACGATATGGCGGCGTATCTCTCCACGACCAATCCCACGGAGAATCCTTCTTAGCCCTTATAATGAACCGCTTTCAAGGAAAGGGGCTGTATATCTTAGACGAGCCAGAGGCCGCCCTCTCTCCTCAAAGGTTGATGTCGCTGCTGGTTGCAATCGATGAGCTTGTGAAGGATGAATCGCAGTTTATCATTGCGACGCACTCGCCCATCCTCATGTCCTACCCCAATGCAGAGGTCATGGAAATGAGCGAGGCAGGAATACACACGGTTTCCTATAAGGAGACCGAGCATTTCAGGATCACAAAACGTTTTTTGGATAACCCGGAAAAAATGCTGAGGTATCTGCTCGATGAATAGCAAGCCGAAGCAATATTTATTGATAGATCAACCTCAATGGCACAGCTTTGCTGCTTGCGCGAGGTTTTCAGGAGGTAGGAATGAAAAAAGCGGATATCGGCGTGATCGGTCTTGCCGTCATGGGTGAAAACCTCGTTATGAATATGGAGTCCAAGGGCTTCACAGTTGCCGTTTTCAACCGCAGCGTGGAAAAGGTGACGCGCTTTGTGGAGGGTCGCGCCAAGGAAAAGAACATCATTGGCTGCATGTCGATCGCCGAGCTTGCCGCCTCCCTTGAAAAACCCCGCAAGGTCATGCTGATGGTAAAGGCAGGCAAGCCAGTGGATGCGCTCATCGATCAGCTGCTTCCCCTGCTTGAGCCGGGTGACATACTGATCGACGGCGGCAATGCCCACTTCCCGGATACCATCCGCCGCTGCGAATATGTGGAGAGCAGGGGTCTGCTCTATATCGGCGTCGGCGTGTCCGGCGGCGAGGAGGGCGCGCTCAAGGGGCCCAGCATGATGCCCGGCGGCTCACCGGCTGCTTGGTTCCATGTAAAGCCCATCTTCCAAACCATCTGTGCGCAGGTGGACGGCGTTCCCTGCTGCGACTGGGTTGGCGAGGGCGGCGCAGGTCACTTCGTCAAGATGGTTCACAACGGCATCGAATACGGCGATATGCAGCTCATCTGCGAGGCTTACCAGCTGATGAAGGAGCAGCTCGGCATGACTGCCGATGAAATGCACGCCGTGTTTTCCCAATGGAACGAGGGCGAGCTGGACAGCTATCTGATCCAGATCACCAGCGACATCCTCGCCTACAGGGATGCGGACGGCTCCCCCATCATCGATCATATCCTCGACGCCGCCGGTCAGAAGGGTACCGGCAAATGGACAGCCATCGCCGCGCTGGAGGAGGGCGTTCCCCTCACGCTGATCGGCGAGGCTGTGTTCTCCCGCTGCCTGTCCGCCATGAAGAATGAGCGGGTGCAGGCTGCCGGCATGCTCCGCAAATCCATATCTCCCTTTAATGG
>CAYWLE010000231.1:0-2803 GCA_964458825.1 uncultured Oscillospiraceae bacterium
GAGCGCGCTTTTCGATAGCGGCCTCGGTGATGCCCTGAATGATCTCCATGTTGTTTACGTTGAAAGCGCCGATGGCGTAGCCGCCCTCGTAGGCCTTCTTGAACATCTCTTTGGAAGTTACGATTGCCATAAAGAAACACTCCTTCTCATTGGACTAAAAATATTATACCACATCCCCACGCGAAATCAAGCGCAAGCCCCTTTCTATTGCTGATTTTAACGAAATATGCACCATACAGGGCTGTCAAAAAGGCTTTGACGGCCCTGTGGTCGGGGCGAACAGCTTTTCCCTCCAAACCAGATATGCACCATAAATCTGGTTTGCGGGCTATCCAGCTTGTATTTCCGGGCGGTTTCCTGTATAATCCTTATGTATCATCCATGAGCGGCGGACGGAGAAAGGCTCTTCCCCGCCGAACCATCCATGCAAGGAGGAAGCCATGAACGCAGCCAAGCTTCGTCAAGCCATATATGATTACGAGCCAACCTGCCCGCAGGAGCAGGAGGATCGGCGCATGATGCTGCACTACCTAGCCAGCTTTGAGGATGTGCTGACCCGTGAGAATGAGATTGCCCACTTCTCCGCCTCCGCATGGGTTGCAAGCCCTGCCCGCGACAGGATACTGATGCTCTACCACAACATCTATCAATCATGGGCTTGGCCGGGCGGTCATGCCGACGGCGAGGAGGATCTCTTGAAGGTGGCGCTGCGGGAGGTTCATGAAGAAACGGGGCTTGCGCAGGTGAGAGCCGTCTCGGAGAAGCCCATTTCGCTGGAGATACTGCCGGTGAACGCCCATTTCAAGCGCGGTCGCTATGTGGTTCCCCACCTGCACCTGAACCTGACCTACCTGCTGGAGGCAGACGACAGCCAGTCGCTATGCTCCAAGCCGGACGAAAACAGCGCCGTGCGCTGGTTCACGCCGGAGGAGACCGTGGAGGCATCGTCAGAGAAGGAAATGCGGGTGATCTACCGCAAGCTGAACCTGCGGCTGGGGCGGCAGGGCAGGTAAGCCGATCAGGCTATATAATAGGAAAGCTATAATCAGGAAGCAAAATTATGGAAGCAATTCGTTTCGGCATCTGCACCCAACCGGAGCAGCTGCCGCAGGTGGCCCGTGCGGGCTACGATTATATCGAGCTTGACCTAAACCGCGTGCTCGCCATGGGCGAGGACGCCTACCGCGCCATGACGGCGCAGATGCAGCGCTTCGACCTCTATGCCGAGGTTGTGCATGCGCCGCTGCCGGAGGGCAGCGCCATCGTGGGCGATGGTGTGTCGGCGCAAAGGCTACACGACGAGCTGAGCCGCTCCTTTCAGCTGGCACGCATACTGGGCGCGGAGCTTGTGGTGTTCGACTGCGCCGCATCCCGCAGCCTGCCCTGGGGCTTTGATCCCGCGATGGCTTGGCGGCAGCTTGGCAACCTGATACGCATGATGCAGAGCCACGCCGCAGATAGCGGGCTTCGGGTGGCGCTGCTGCCCCTGCGGCGCAGCTCTGCCGAGCTGATGAACTACGTGACCGAGGCGACGCTGATCTCCGCCATGCTGCGGCTGGATCGGGTGGGCGTGGCTGCCAGCCGATACAATATGGCAATGGAGGCGGAATCCCTGCCCCAGCTGCGCCGCACAGGCAGCCTGCTATGGCACATGCGCGTATCCAACGTGCTGGGCAACCGCCTGCCAAGGACGGGCGACGGTGAGGATTACGCCGCCCTCTTTGCCACCCTTGGCGAGATGGACTATGGAGGCAGGGTATCTGCCGAGGGCAGCTGGGTGGATTTCGACGCCGACGCAACCGCCGCCCTTGCCTGCCTGAGGAACGCTTGCCGCGCCGCGCAGGCACAGCTATAGCCAAGGCAGCCGGAGCCTTTTTGCAAGGTTCCGGCGCTGTTTTTTGGATGCCGCACAAATAGCAAAGCGCCGTCCCCATGCGATATTTTGGGGAACGGCGCTGTGGAACCAGCCGGCAAAGGGCACGGCTCCGAAGCATCTGTCACATTCTCTGCAAAATGCTCATCTGCGCTTAGATCGCGCGCTTTTTTGCATTTTCATTGAATGGTATCTTGCTGTAAATGGAATTGCCTGAATCGTTGAGCTTCACTCCAACACAAATTTATGCTAAGGTCATTTCAGACCGTATGGTTGCTTTCGATCCAACCGAGATCGATCAGGCGGCGTTCATCATGAAGTTCATCATGATGGCGTAGTCGCGGGGATCGGTGAGGGTCAGATCCAGCTCGCTGGATGTGGAATTGAGCATCATGAGCATCTGCTTTGCGGTGTGATCCTTTTTCAGATCGCAGAGGGTATCGTCCGGCAGGTGCAGCAGTACGTCGCCGCGGCACAGATTCACTTTTTCGAGGAACTTCTCCATATCAGAGATCAGCATGATTCTAAGCATGTTAACCTTCCTTTCTGAGTGAATTTTTCAACAATTTTGGCTTATGAGGCTCGCAGCCGGATAGCTGGGTGAGCCTTAAACAAAGGCTTGGGCAAGCGCCCTTGCCTTTGACGCGGATATTATAGCCACGGCAATTGCAGCCGTCAAGCGTTTTGCGCTGGATTTTACACTGTTTACCGTGTTTTTGCAAGTTTGGTTTTTCAGCCCGCCATTTTGGCTGGCTCATGTGAACCGGCGGTAAAGCCATGCAGCCTTTCTTAACGCAGGCTCGCAAAGGGATAACCGGCAGCCAACCAAAGCGTCTATTTTCCAAAGCGCGGCAATGGAATAGAACTTTTTACGCAATGTAGGTTTGTCAATGATCTTGGACACGAAAGACTAACTAATAAAAGTCAAGA
>CAYWLE010000232.1:0-2803 GCA_964458825.1 uncultured Oscillospiraceae bacterium
GTCATCAGCAGGCCGATCTGCTCCTTGGTTGCCGTGCGGGCGTCCACAATGCCGGTGATCGCGCCGGAATTGATCACCATGATGCGGTCGCACAGCTCCATCAGCACGTCCAGATCCTCGCCCACGAAGATCACAGCCACGCCGTTCTGCTTCTGCCGGTTCAGCAGGTTAAATATGGTGTAGGAGGAATTGATATCCAAGCCGCGCACAGGGTAGGCAGCCATCAGCACCTTCGGCGCGAATGCGATCTCGCGGCCAACCAGCACCTTCTGCACGTTGCCGCCGGAGAGGCGGCGCACGGGCGTGTTCACGCCGGGAGTGGATACCTTCAGCTCGCGGATGATCTCCTCTGCCAGTGCGCGGGGCTTTTTGCGATCCACAAAGCCTGCGTGACCCTTGCGGTAGCTGCGCAGCATCATATTATCGGTGATGCCCATGCTGCCAACCAGACCCATGCCGAGGCGATCCTCCGGCACGAAGGACAGCCGCACGCCCAGCGCACGTATCTCCTGCGGGGTCTTGTTGCGCAGATCCATCACCTCGTCTTCGATAAAGAGGATGTTGCCCGCGTCCACCTGAGCGCGTATCTGGCGGCTGCTCATGCCGTGGAAATCGATGGGCTTGCCGTTTTGATCGTGGAAGGCATTCTGAAGACCCAGCTCGCGCACCCGCTTCATGGACTTGTGGAAGAAGGTGACGGGCTTGTCCTTCTTGGGATTGTTGAAGATAACCTCGCCGCTCTGGATGGGATATAGACCGGCGATTGCCTCCAGCAGCTCGCGCTGACCGCTGCCGGCGATACCGGCAATGCCCAGTATCTCGCCGCTGTTGGCAGTGAAGGAGATATTCTTGATCACCTGCACGCCCTCGGCGTCCACACAGTTCAGATTGCGAACATCCAGCCTGCACTGGGCGTTGACAGGCTCGCTGCGCTCGATATCCAACGTGACCTTTTTGCCGACCATCATCTCGGTGAGGCTGCTCTCGGTGGCGTCGCAGGTGTTCACGGTGGCGATATGCTCGCCCTTGCGCAGGATGGCCACGCGGTCGGACACGGACAGCACCTCGTGCAGCTTATGGGTGATGATGATGATGGACTTGCCATCCGCCTTCATGCGGCGCAGCACATCAAAGAGGCGGTCGATCTCCTGCGGCGTGAGCACGGCGGTGGGCTCGTCTAGGATGAGTATATCCGCGCCGCGATAGAGCACCTTGATGATCTCCACCGTCTGCTTCTCCGATACGGACATATCATATATCTTCTTGGCGGGATCGATATGGAAGCCGTATTTCCCGGCGATTTCGGTGACGCGGGCATTGACGTTCTTGAGCTTGTAACGGCCATCCTCATCCACGCCCAGCACGATATTTTCCGCGGCGGTGAAGAGATCAACCAGCTTGAAATGCTGGTGGATCATGCCGATCTTTAGATCAAAGGCGTCCTTGGGAGAGCGGATAACCACCTCTTGACCATCCTTATAGATCTTGCCATCGTCGGGAAAGTAAATGCCCGCCAACATGTTCATCAGGGTGGTCTTGCCGCAGCCGTTTTCACCCAGCACGGACAGGATCTCACCCTGATACACATCCAGATCCACATTGTGGTTGGCCACGACAGAACCAAAGCGCTTGGTAATGCCGCGCATGGAAAGAGCGATCTTCTTATCTACAGTATACCCTTTTTCCACAGTATACCCTCCATATAAAAACTGATGAAGACACAAACTGCTTGGACTGCTATCTGTATGCCAGCAGCAGTCCAAGCGTGAAAAGACATTCGCAGTATTATGGGATTAGAACATCTGGTTCAGCAGCTCGATGCCGTCGATGCGCACATCGAAGTAGGGAGCAGAGCGATACTCAGACTCATGAAAGTAGCCGTCGGACACAGCCTCGGTATCGGCAGCATACTCGGGGTCGGTATCCACGTCTGCCATGTAGCTCTCCAGCTTAGCGCCTTCCACGGTGATGAAGCTGTCGGCTGCGGTGTCAAACACCTTGACTGCGCCGCTTTCCAGAGCAGCCTTCACCTCTGCGATGGCGTCCACGGTGCCGGCGGCAGCGGCGGCCTCGTTCACGTCGGTCAGCACTACGGAGCCGGTGGCGATGGTGCCAGTCCAGTCAACATCGATGGCTTCGCCGTTGGCAACCTGATTTACGATATACTCGAAGTAGGGAGCCCAGTTGATGCGGGAGGACACGATGAAGGTGTTGGGGCAGCTTTCGATGGTGGAGCCGTTGTAGGAGATATTGGGAACGCCGGCATCCTCACAGGCAGAGGGAGCGCCCATGGAATCCGCGTGCTGGGAGATCAGGTCGCAGTTGGCGGCGATCAGAGCGGTGGCGGCGTTCTTTTCCTCGTTGTAGTCATACCAAGAACCGGTGAACTGAACCTTCATGGTCACATCGGGGCAAACGGACTTTGCACCCAGATAGAAGCTGGTGTAGCCGGAGATAACCTCGGCATAGGTGAAGGCGCCAACATAGCCCATCAGGGGAGCTTCGCCCTTGAGCAGGCCGGCTTCCTTGAGCTCGTTGAGCTTCATGCCAGCGGCAACGCCTGCCAGATAGCGGCCTTCATAGATGGCTGCGAAGGCATTGTGGAAGTTTGCAACGCCTGCGGTGTGCGCCATGGTGCCAGTTGCGTGGCAGAACTGCACGTCGGGGCACTGCTGAGCAGCATCCAGCAGATAGGTTTCATGACCGAAGCTGTTGGCAAAGATCACGTTGCAGCCTTCGTCGGCCAGATCCAGCGCCGCGTCGGTACACTCCTGAGATTCGGGAATGTTGCGCTTCATGATGA
>CAYWLE010000233.1:0-2791 GCA_964458825.1 uncultured Oscillospiraceae bacterium
TAGGCGGTCCAATCGGGCTCGGAGCCTTCGTCTGCCATGGCGGGAACTGCCATTGCCAGCACGGTCAGCACTGCCAGCAGAACTGCGAGCAACTTCTTCATAGGATTTTCCTCCCAAAATGTAGATTATCTGAAGGGGCAATTTGACCCCTTAGATTCAGGTTTGCTTCCCCTTTGCAGCCTCAGTTACAGCCTCAATAATGGGGATTCCAGCAGGCGATGCTGTGTCCCGGCGCATGCTCCTGCAGACTGGGGCATTCCTGGGCGCACCTTTCGGTGGCATAGCGGCAGCGGGTGCGGAAGGGGCAGCCGGACGGCATGTGCAGCGGGCTGGGTACATCGCCCTCCAGCGGGATGCGGTGCTTGCTGCGCGCAGTCTCCGGATCGGGGATCGGGATGGCGGAGATCAGCGACTGGGTATAGGGATGCAGGGGATTGGCGATAACATCCTCAGACTTGCCAATTTCCACGATCTTACCCAGATACATCACCGCGATGCGGTGGCTGATATGCTGCACAACCAGCAGGTCATGGGCAATGAAGAGGTAGGCGATGCCCAGCTTTTCCTGCAATTCTTCGAAGGTATTGATGACCTGCGCCTGAATGGATACGTCCAGCGCGGACACAGGCTCGTCGCACACAATGAACTTGGGGTTCACTGCCAGTGCGCGGGCAATGCCGATGCGCTGCCGCTGTCCGCCGGAAAACTCATGGGCATAGCGGCGGGCATGGTCGCTGTTCAAGCCGACAAGGTTGAGCAGATGCACGATCTTTTCCTCGCGCTCCTTGCGGTTGGAATAGAGATGATGGATATCCAGCGGCTCGCCCACGATATCGGATACCGTCATGCGGGGGTTCAGCGAGGAATAGGGATCTTGGAACACGATCTGCATTTCCTTGCGGTACTTATCGATGTTCTTGGAGGTTATCTGCTGACCCTCGTAGATCACCTCGCCGCTGGTGGGCTTGTAGAGGTGCAAAAGCGTGCGGCCGACGGTGGTCTTGCCGCAGCCAGACTCACCAACCAGACCCAGCGTTTCGCCATGACCGATCTCAAAGGACACGCCATCCACCGCCTTGAGGGGCGTGGTGCTGAACCAGCCGGTGCGGATGGGGAAATGCTGCTTGAGGTCCTTCACCTCCAGGAGATACTTGCTCATTGTGCTTCGTCCTCCTTTTTGGCGTTGTTTTCAGCTTCCATATATACGTCCCGCACGTTCATCCAGCAGGATGCCATGTGGTGATCGTTGATCGGATATTCCTCCGGCAGCTGCTCAAGGCATATCTTCATCGCCCGATCGCAGCGGGAGGCAAAGGCACAGCCCTTGGGCATGTTGGTCAGGTCAACCGGGGAACCGGCGATGGGGATCAGCTTTTTATTCTTGCTGTCCAGCCGGGGAATGGAGCGCATCAGACCCTTGGTATACTCGTGGCGGGGATTATAGAAGATTTCGTCGGCGGTGCCGCGCTCGCAGATGCGACCGGCATACATCACGATGATCTCGTCGCACATATCGGCAATGACGCCCAAATCATGGGTAATCATGATGATGGACATGCCCATCTTCTTTTGCAGATCCTGCATCAGCTCCAATATCTGTGCCTGAATGGTTACGTCCAGCGCGGTGGTCGGCTCGTCGGCAATCAAGATATCCGGCTCGCAGGCCAGCGCCATGGCGATCATCACTCTCTGGCGCATACCGCCGGAAAGCTCATGAGGATACTGCTTGAGGCGCTTTTCAGGCTCGTTCACGCCTACCAGCTGAAGCATCTCCAGCGCACGGGCGTTTGCCTGCTCACGGTTTCTATCGGTATGCAGCAGGATAGCCTCGCGCAGCTGGTTGCCGATGGTATAGACCGGGTTCAGGCTTGTCATAGGATCCTGAAAGATGATGGATATCTTCTTGCCGCGGAAGGCGCGCATCTGCTTGGAATCGTACTTGGTGATATCCTCGCCGTTAAAGAGGATTTCGCCGCCCTTGATGCGGCCCGGCTCCACCAGTATGCGCATGATGGAATAGGCGGTCACAGACTTGCCGCTGCCAGATTCACCCACGATGCCCAGCACCTTGCCCTTCTCAAGATCGAAGGAAATGCCGTTTACGGCGCGCACCTCGCCGGATTCTACATCAAAGGAAGTGGACAGGTTCTTGACCTGAAGAAGCGGTGTGTTCATTTTCAATTACCTCCTCAGCTTCGGGTCGAAGGCGTCGCGCAGACCATCGCCCAGCAGGTTAAAGCTCAGCACGATCAGGCAGATGCCGATTGCCGGAAATACCATCTTGTAGGGATAGCTCTGCAGACCGCCGCGGGCAGCATTTGCCAGCGAACCAAGGCTCGGCATGGGCGCCTGAACGCCCAGGCCGATGAAGCTCAGGAAGCTCTCAGTAAAGATTGCAGAGGGAATTTGCAGCGCTGCAGAGATGATGATAACGGACATGCAGTTCGGCAGCACATGCTTGCGGATGATGCGACCGGACTTGGCGCCCATCGCACGGGCAGCCAGCACATATTCATTGGTCTTGATGGAAAGCACCTGGCCGCGCACCAATCGCGCCATGCCCACCCAATACAGCAGACCGAACACCACGAACAGGGAGATCATGTTGTTGCCAACCTTGGCAAATATAGTTCCCTTCAGGGCGTCGCCCATCAGCTGGTTGAGCACCACGGACAGCAGAACCACCATCAGTGTATCCGGCAGGGAATAAATGATATCCACGATACGCATCATGAACATATCCACCTTGCCGCCCACATAGCCGGAGATGGAGCCATAGAGCAGGCCGATC
>CAYWLE010000234.1:0-2775 GCA_964458825.1 uncultured Oscillospiraceae bacterium
ATGGAGAAGCGCTCGAGGGTCTGATAGCCTATGGCACGCTTGCGGCGGATGCCTGCGGTATCGATGATGATGTAATCCTGACCGTCTGCATCGGTGAAGCGGGTGTCGATGGCGTCGCGGGTGGTTCCGGCAATGTCGGAAACCATCACCCGCTCCTGCCCCAGCAGCTTGTTGGTCAGGCTGCTCTTGCCCACGTTGGGCTTGCCGCAGATGGCAAGCTGGATGGCGCTGATCTCTTCCTCCTCCTCGTCGGGGGCAGGGAAGTGCTTGCACAGCTCCTCCAGCAGGTCGCCGAGGTTCAGCAGGTTCACGCTGGATATGCCGATAGGATCGCCCAAACCAAGGTTGTAAAACTCATATACATCGTTGAGCGCCTTTATGTTGTCGATCTTGTTGACAACCAGCATGATGGGCTTGCGGGTCTTGCGCAGCATGCTGGCCACAGCCTCGTCGTCCGCAGTGAGTCCCGTCTTGCCATCCACGAAGAAGAGGATCACATCGCAGGTTTCAATGGCGATCTCCGCCTGACGGCGCATCTGCGCAAGCAGCGGATCCTCGCTGGTGGGATCGATGCCGCCGGTATCGATGAGGGTAAATTTATAGTTCTGCCATTCGCAGTCCAGATACACGCGGTCGCGGGTGACGCCCGGCGTGTTTTCCACGATGGATACCCTGCGGCCCGCCATCGTGTTAAAGAAGGTGGATTTGCCCACGTTTGGCCGTCCTACGATGGCCACGAGCGGTTTTGCCATGATCTGTTTCCTCCAAAAACTTGCATTGCTGCATGACTTGTTTATTTACATAATAATATTGGGTTGGTTATAGGGCTTATGTCAGCTCCGCCGCGCATCCAGCAGCGCCGAGAGCAGATCCTCCCCCCGCCTGCCCACGGGTATGATGGGTCGCCCAAGCAGCCTTTGCGCCTCGTCAAGCTCCATATCGTCCAGAAAGCGGTCGCCTTCGCTGCGGAGCATGCATTCGGTGATGAGGATGCGCTCGCCAGCCTCGTCCTTCAGGCGGGCGGTGAGGTCGCCGCCGGTGATCAGACCGGATACCGTGACCGATTCGCCGAAGAAGCGGTTGACCACGGGAATCACCCGAGCCTCCACGCCGGCGACTGGATGCTCCCGAAGCAGCCCTTCAAGGAAGGGTGCGGCGGAAACCCCGCAGGCAATGATAACATGGCTGCATTTGGCTGGATCCCGGTCGGCGCGCCTGTCCGCCTCGTCAAGCTCGCTCCAAGCCTCGCTGAACTCGGTATCCAGCAGCCGCAGAAGCCCCACGCCGTCGTCTATGCTGGCGTAGCCCTCATATTCCTCATCGGCGGGGATGGGCAGCTCCGCCTGCAAATAAAACTCGTCCGAGGGAAATACAAAGCGCGTTTTCCGCTCGCCAAGCAGCCTTTTGCGCCAGCGGTTAGCGATCTCGATCACGGCGCGAGCCTCCTCGCGGCGGTAGGGACGCAGGGGTGTGAGTCCCTCCCGGTGCCCGGTAAGTCCCACGGGAACCAGCGCCAGCGACAGGCAGCCAGGCAGGGCAATGAGGGAGGCGATGGTGTCCTCCAGCACCTGCCCATCGTTGACGCCCGGACAGAGCACGGCTTGGGTGTGAAATTCGATGCCGCCGTCGCTGAGCCTTTGCAGTTGATCCATCAGCCTAGCCGCTCGGGGCGTGCCTACCACCCGGCTGCGAAGGCTTGGCTCGGTGCAGTGCACGGAGATGTAGAGCGGGCTTGCATGGCGGGCAATGATGCGCTCAAGCTCGCGGTCGGACACGTTGGTGAGGGTCACGTAGTTGCCCATCATCAGCGACATGCGCCAGTCATCGTCCTTGGCGCGCATCGTGGGACGCACGTTCTCCGGCAGCTGATCCACAAAGCAGAAGAGGCAGTGGTTGCAGCACATGTGCATGCCGCTCATCATGGGCTTGGCGAAGTTCAGACCGAGGGACTGGTATTCTCCCTTGCGCAGACTGAGCCTTTTGAGTTGACCATCCCGACGGAAGACGATCTCCAGCCGCTTTTCCGCCGTGAGCGCCTGATAATCCAAAAAATCGATCACGGGCTCGCCGCCGATGGATAGGATCTCGTCGCCTGCCCGCAACCCCGCCTTTGCGGCTGGGCTGCGTGCGTCTACGCTGGTGATTGTCTGTGCCATGCTGCCTCCGGTCATTGCTGAGATAAGCGCAGGATATGCGCTGGAATCAGAAGAATATAAGTATCTAAAATATATTATCGCTCAAAAAGCCCGCACAGTCAACATGAATTGCGTGAAAAAAGCGTGCAGACGCATCGCTTCCATCCGCAGCCAGAGATGCACAGGAGCAGCAGGAAACCTGCCTCGGATGGAGAATAAGGAGCTTTGTCACGACATGTTTACATAATTTCACGTGAACTATCCGAACTTTACAAAACTGTGCTTGCCTTTGACTACGAAATCTAACTATAATAACATCGATAATTCGAGAATGAAAATCATGGAAATCGAATAATTCGTAGGAGGATTAACATGGCTCAGAAGTACGTATATCTGTTCAGCGAAGGCAATGCCACCATGAGAAACCTGCTCGGCGGCAAGGGCGCAAATCTGGCGGAGATGACTAACATCGGTCTGCCTGTTCCCCAGGGTTTCACCATCACCACCGAAGCCTGCACCCAGTATTATGAGGATGGCCGCAAGATCAACGACGAGATCACCGGTCAGATCATGGAATATATCGAAAAGATGGAAGGCATCACCGGCAAGAAGTTCGGCGATCTGGAAAACCCGCTGCTGG
>CAYWLE010000235.1:0-2768 GCA_964458825.1 uncultured Oscillospiraceae bacterium
ACCCCCATCGGCGAGGAGGAGGACAGCCATCTGGGCGACTTCATCCCCGACGACGAAGCGCCCGCTCCCGCCGAGGCAGCCGCCTTCACCCTGCTCGAGGAGCAGCTGATGAGCGTGCTCTCCACCCTCACGCCCCGCGAGGAAATGGTGCTCAAGCTCCGCTTCGGCCTTGAGGATGGCCGCGCGCGGACGCTGGAGGAGGTCGGCAAGGAGTTCAAGGTGACCCGCGAGCGCATTCGCCAGATCGAGGCCAAGGCCCTGCGCAAGCTGCGCCACCCCAGCCGCTCCCGCAAGCTGAAGGATTCCATTGACTGATGCTGTACGATAAGCGTATATCGCTGGATCCGCGCCTGTCGGAGATCGCCGAGATGATCGGCACATGTGAAAAATGTGCCGATATCGGCAGCGATCACGGCAGGCTCGGTGCTTATCTGCTGCAAAACCATCGGGCAGAGCGGGTGGCGCTGACGGATATATCCGCACCCTCGCTGGAGAAGGCTCGGCGGCTGGTGAAGCTGCTTGGCTTGGAGAATCAGGCGGATTTCTGCGTCTGCGATGGCGCAACCGGTCTGCCTTACGCTGTGGATGCGGCGGTGATCGCGGGCATGGGTGGCGAAACCATTGCCGAGATCGTGGAAGGCTCGCAGGGCAGGTTGAAGGGTGCTCGGCTGATATTGCAGCCCAACGTGGCGTCGCCCCAGCTTCGGCGTCGGCTGAACGGCTGCGGCTGGAGGATCACGGATGAGCGACTGGTGCGCGATGGTCGGCGGATATACCTCATTATTGAGGCTTGTGGGGGCGAGCAGCACCTGAGCGACATGGAATATGAGGTCGGCTCGCTGCTCTTGCAGAAGAAGCCTGCGCTGATGGCGGACTATGCGGCATTCCGGCTGCAGGTGGCGCGGCGTGCGCTGGAGGGCGCCCAAAAGGGCGGCGACGAAGCTTGCATTGCCGCGCTGAAGAATGAGATAGCCGTATGGGAGGAGGTGGAGGCATGCTTGTGACCCTGAAGGACGTGTACGACCGCATCGACGAGCTGGCTCCCTTTTCCTTTCAAGAGGAGTGGGACAACGCGGGCATACTTGCCGGGAGCGCTGGGCAGCGGGTAACGAGCGTGCTACTGGCGCTGGATCTGACTCCCGCAGTGGTGCAGGAGGCGCTGGATGGCAGGGTGCAGCTGGTTGTGACCCACCATCCCATACTCTTTCGCGGCAGAAAGAACCTGCGGGAGGATGACCCGGAGGGTAGGATGCTGTGCGCACTGGTGCGCGGCGGCGTCGGCTTGATTGCAGCGCATACGAACTTTGACAACGCCGCTCCGGGCGTAAACGACGCGCTGGCGGCAAGGCTTGGCTTGCGGGATGTGGAGCAGCACGAGCATGGGCTGCGCGTGGGCGTGCCGATGCAGGCGACGCTTGGCGAGTTTTGCAGCCATGCTGAGCAGGCGCTGGGCGGCGTGGTGCGCTGCTATGGCGATGGAGAGAGGAAGATCAGCCGCGTGGCTGTGCTTGGCGGCGCAGGCGAGGATTTTGCCGGCGAGGCGCTTGTGGCTGGCGCGGATGTATATCTGACCGGCGAGATGGCTTACCACAAGGCGCTGGATGCGCAGGCTGTCGGGCTGAGCATATTGGAGGCAGGGCATGCAGCCACGGAGCTGCCTGCGCTCAAGATGCTGGCGGAAGGTTTACAAATCGGTCCAAATGGTGTAAAATGGAAGCTGAGGGTTTTTCTGAGCGAAGCGGCGCTGTATCGCTGAGGTTGGAGTCTTGGCAATACCGGCGGTTTTCAGATAGAAATTGGAGGTTTATAGGATGAAGTTAGAGAAATTGTGGCAGTTTATGCAGGTGGATATGGAGGCCGACAGGTTTGAGGTCAAGGTTCGCCAGTCTGAAAAGCGCCAGAAGCTGCTCAAGCAGCGCAATTTCCTGATGGAACAGCAGACGAATATGAAGAAGCTGGAGAGCGACGTGGCTGCCATGGCGGATCGTCTTGAGGCCGTGCGCGATGAAGCGGATCGCCTACAAAAGGTGCTGGCTGGCTTGGTTGAGGAGCTGGAAAATAACCCGCCCAAGACCGAGGAGGAGGCCAACAGCCGCATTGAAGCTGTGCAGAAGCTGATGGACAACCTGACTCATTACGAGCAGGAGCTGGGCAAGATGCGCAAGAATGCGGAGATAAAGGATCGCCAGCAGCGTGAAATCCGCGTGCGTGCAGCCAAGACCAAGCAGGAGTACGACCAGCTCAAGCAGGAGTACGATGTTGAATTTAAGCAGGATAGCGCACAGCTCAAGGAAATGCGGGCAAAGACCGAGGAGGAATCCAAGAATGTTGATCCCGCCATGCTGGAAAAATACAAGACCATCAAGCAGCATTGCACGCCGCCCATGGCGAAGCTGGTGGATGGTCAGTGCAGCGGCTGCTTCATGTCCCTGCCCAGCGCCACGATGCTGGCTCTGAAGGATAGCGATGTGATCGTGCAGTGCGACAACTGCGGCAGGATCATTTACTGCGAGGGCTGACCGGCCTATGCAGGCATGAATTGATATGATTTGCGAGGACGCCAGACGATCGCAGGCAGGCTTGAACTGTCTGAGGAAAGTCCGAGCACCGCAGGGCAGGATGCCGGTTAACTGCCGGTGGAGGCGACTCTAAGGAAAGTGCAACAGAGATATACCGCCTGAAATCCTCGGATTTCAGGTAAGGGTGGAAAGGCGAGGTAAGAGCTCACCCGCGGCCTGGCGACTGGTTCGCGCTGTAAACCCCATCCG
>CAYWLE010000236.1:0-2755 GCA_964458825.1 uncultured Oscillospiraceae bacterium
TTCCAGTCCCTGCCGCTGGACGGCATCATCATCGTCATCTCCCCGCAGGAACTGGTGGGCATGATCGTGGAAAAGGCGGTGCATATGGCACAGATGATGCATGTACCGGTGCTGGGCATCGTGGAAAACATGTCCTATTTCCGCTGCGATGAGTGCGGCAAGAACCACAGCATCTTTGGTGAGAGCCATCTGGAGGAGGTTGCCGCCCGCAACGGCATTGCAACCACGGCAAAGCTTCCCATCGATCCGCTCCTTGCCGCCGCCTGCGACAAGGGCATGATCGAGATGTTCGACGGAAACTGGCTTGAACCGATTGCAGACGCAATCGAGCAGCTCTGATTTCCGCCCTTCTACGGAGGCAGCACATGAAATACGAAAAATCCTGCGGCGCAGTGATTTTCCGAAAGGACACAAACGGCTGGAACGTCTTGCTCATTCGGCATGCCCGCGGCAAGCACATCTCCTTCCCCAAGGGCCATATGGAGGCTGGCGAGCTGGAAAGCCACACCGCCGAGCGCGAGGTTCTGGAGGAAACTGGCATTCGCATCAAGGTGGATCGCCGCTACCGCGCTGAAAACCGCTATAATATCCGCACGGACATCCAGAAGCTGGTGGTTATCTTCGCAGCCGTAACCACCCAAAAGGAGATCATCCCCCAGCCGGAGGAGATCGCCGAGGCCAACTGGGTTCCCGTGGATGAGGCGCTTGAGCGCCTGACCTACGAGCGCGACCGCAAGATCATGCGCGACGCACTCGCCCACGTGGAAAAGCATTACCACGTCAAGGCGCCCACAGCATGACAAACATAGGCGATGGAGTGTAGCCGCACTCCATCGCCTTTTCTCTTCCTGCCATATTGCCGTATAAATCAAAGAGGTCTGCATCGCAGACCTCGATTTATTCTCCTTATGCGCCCTCGAACTGGTAGTTCAGGCAGGCGTCGTACATGTAACCGATCTGAGAGTAATACTGGATCTTCACCCAGCCTTCCTCCTCGCAGAACTCCAGCACCGTCACCTGAGCGCCCGCCTCCAGCACGCTCAGCTTGCTGGACTTGCGCGCCGGCTTCTCGTACAGGTAGGGACGCAGGCGGTTGCCATCCTCATCCTTCGTTTCACCCACAACGATCGCCTTCAGCTCCTCCACCGCAGCGGCAGCCTCATAGCCGCCCAGCTCATCCAAAGAGGCATAGCTGTCGGAGCCGTCATCCAGCGCGTCCGTGCTGCCCTCCCAGAAGCTCAGGTACTGGTTCATCAGATAGCCGATCTCCTCGTTGTAGCCGACGCGCGTCCATTCCTCGTCCCGGGAAAGCACGCGCAGGCTGACGCCGTTGGGGATCTGCGCTAGGATATCTCCATCGGCGCTGCTCTCCTTGCGCAGGTTCAGTTGCACATCGTCCGAGCCGGTATTCACCGTTGCATACTCCACAAGCTCGCTATCGTAGCTGCTGAACTGCTCGCTCACCAGCGCCTCGCTGATCTTGTCCGCGAGGGTCTCCGCACCGTTGAAGCGCTCCTCCATGGTCAGCCCCAGCGTATATACCTTGCTGCCGTCGGAGAACTTAATGACCCGGTTTTGCTTCGTGTAAGGCTCCAGATACTGCTTGTACATGTAGCCGGTCACGTCCTTGGCGCGCACCTGGCACCACTTGCTGTCGGAGGCGCTGTCCAGCACAACCACCGTATCGCCGGGGGAAACCTGAACCAGCGCCTTGCTGTCGGTATCCATTTGGGCGCGGATATTGATGCGCTTCTCCGCCTTCACCGTCGCCATGATGATTTCCTCTACCTCATATTCCGCCGCAGGGATCTCCCCGTCGAAGAACTCGCTCAGCTCCGATACCAGATAATACACTGCCTGCTGAAGCTTCGGCGTCGCCTCGCCATCGGCATTGTCATAGCCGCAGAGCGACTGAAACTCCATAATGGCTTGGCTCACGCCCATATCGTAAATGCTGTCCAGCTCGCCATCATACACGCCAAGCTGCTTAAGCGCCTCCTGAAGCTTCTTCACCACGGGGCCGCTGCGACCCTCCTCAAGCGTGACCTCGCCTGTGGAAACCGGCGCGGCGTCCGTGTAGATGATCTCCAGCATGCTGTCGCTGGTAATGCCGTTCTGCACAAGCCCCATGTCCTTCTGTATCTTCTTTACGGCGCTGATGGTATTGGTGTCATACTTGCCGTCCGGCTCGCCGCCGTAATAGCCAAGGTCGCTCAGGCGATGCTGAAGATCCAACACCTCCGCGCCTGCGGATCCACGGCCCAGCGCATTGTCCGACACGCCCAGAAACTCCTGATAGTCCATGCCGCTGGACTCATGATAGCTGGAAACATACAGCAGCTGGCGCAGATCCTCGTCCAGCTCGCCGCTCTCATAGATCGTCACCCGGGTGCCGCGCAGGCAGTTCTTGGCGATGAACTCTGCATCATCCACCAGCATGCGCAGGCAGCCATGGGAGGCAGGCATGCCAAACTGATCCATATACTTTGCCGGCATCGATTCAAGGCTCTTGCGGTTGCAGGGCATGGAATGGAAGAGATAGCCATTTATAATGCGCGTTGCCCACTTTGCATACACGCCCAGCGCATAGAAGCTGTACCACTCCGAGCGCTCGTCGTCCCTCGTCTTGGCAGGCAGGTAAAACACGCCCGTGGGCGTTTCATGCCCCACCGTGCCCGATGAGCACAGGCACTGCAACGCCACGGAATTATCCTCCGTATTGTACACGGTGATGATCTGGTTGGTCAGATCCACC
>CAYWLE010000237.1:0-2749 GCA_964458825.1 uncultured Oscillospiraceae bacterium
GCCTGAAGGGCGGTCTTGCGGAAGGTCGCCTCGTGCATGCGCGGGGAGCAGGAGCAAACCACGATGCCATCCAGCTTATAATCCTTAATGGCTGTGCGGATCATGCTCTGTCCGTTTTCCGAGCACATATACTGGTAATCGGTGCTGAATACGACGCCCGGCTCGCTCCTTAGAGCCTCCGCCACAGCCTTTACATCCACAGTGGCGGCGATATTGCTACCGCACCAGCATACAAATACGCCTATCTTCTGCATAGCATGTCGCCTCCTATCACTTGCGGTACTTGCGCATGGCTGTCACGATGGCCTGCTGGGGCAGTTGATCGTCCCAAAGGGCGGGCACGTCGTCTGGCTTCATGTGGCTCATGCCCTGCTGGCGAACCACCGCCAGCCGAACCGCCTCGATCAGCTTTGCAGGCTCCACATTTCTGGGGCAGCGCTCGATGCAGGCAAAGCAGCTCAGGCACATGTATATACCGCGGGCATTCATCAGCCTTTCGATCTCGCCCTTCTGCACCATGCTCACAAACTGATGGGGATGATACTCCATTTCGTCATAGGCCGGGCAGCTGGCGGAGCACTTGCCGCACTTCATGCACTTTCTGGTGTTCACGCCGCTGATGCGGAGGATCTCCTCCTGAAGGAGCTTATTATCCATCATGCTTCCTCCTTTTCAGCGGTCTGGCTGTACTCTTCAGGCTCCAGCGCCTGCCAGAGCAGCTCGGTAAAGTACTTTACCGGCATCCTTTCGTCGCCCTCGCCTGCGTTCTTTGTCAGGTTGTACAGGCAGAGCGGGCAGGCGGTAAGCACCATGTCCGCTCCCGCCGCCCTCGCCGAGGCAAGCACGGTTTCCGCCCGTCGCTTGGCAAATTCAGGCTTTTCCATCGCCATATAAGCGCCGCAGCATTCGTTTCTCTGGCTATAGATAACAGGGGTCGCCCCAATAGCACGGATGAAATCCTCCATGATGCTGGGGTTTTCAGGATCATCGAACGCCATGACGCTGCTGGGACGCAGCAGCAGGCAGCCATAATAGGCAGCGATCTTCATGCCCTTGAGGGGATGCTTGACCGCCTTCCTCAGCGCCGCAAAGCCCACGTCGTCGCGCAGCATTTCGAGGTAATGCACAACTTCGCTTTCGCCCGCATAGGGCGCGTCCAGCTTCAGGTAGTTATTTGCACGGGTGCGGATGTACTCGTTGTTCTTCATATCGTCATTCACGCGCTTGAGCACGTGGTGACAGGCGGAGCAAAGCGTAAGCACCTTCTGTCCCTTTTCCTTGCCTGCGTTCAGGGCGCGCACGGCAGAGAGCTTCGTGGCGATCTCATCCTCTGCCTGAGGATAGACTGCCCCGCAGCACTGCCACTGCTCGATCTCCTCCAGCTGCACGCCCAGCGCCTCTGCGCTCAGCCGACCAAAGCGGTCCAGCTCCTTAGCCTTCGTGCTCAGCGTGCAACCGGGATAATAGCTGAATTTCATTGTATTAGCCTCTCTTTTCACAGCCTGCGATCCTTCGTCGGTTCAACCCTTGTTTGCGTCGATGGAAATATAAATCAGTTTCAGTTCTGGCTGAAGTCGATCTGGGAGATAACGCCCTTGAGCACGTCGGCGCTGTGGCGCAGCTTCTCGATCTCCTCCTTGGTAAGCTCAGGCAGCAGGGTACCCTTGATGCCCTTGCCGTTTACGATGGTGGGGATGCTCAGGCACACGTCATCAATGCCAAACTCGCCGTGCATCATCGTGGATACGCACAGCACGGAGTCGCTGCCGTTGAGCAGGGTCTTTACGATATCGCACACAGAGGCGGATACTGCAAAGAAGGTCGCTCCCTTGCGCTGGATAACCTTGCCGCCGGAGGTACGGATATAATCCTCGATCTCGTCCAAATCAAGGTCGGCGCTGAAATCCTCGTGGTAGTTGAGCTGCTGACGATACTTCTTCAGGGACACGGTGCCGATGGTGGCAGAATCCCACGGTACGAAGGAGCTGTCGCCATGCTCGCCCAGCACGTATGCGTTCACGTCCTTCTGATTGATGGACAGGTTCTCAGCGATGCGGCTGCGCAGGCGTGCGGTATCCAGCAGCGTGCCGGAGCCGATGATGCGCTTCTCAGGGATGCCGGAGATCTTGGCAAATGCATAGGTCAGCACGTCCACGGGGTTGCTCACGAATACATACAGTGCGTCCGGCGCATGCTTAACGATCTGAGGAGTGATGGACTTGAGGATGTTTACATTGATCTGGCACAGCTCCAGCCTGGTCTGACCGGGCTTGCGCGCGATACCGGAGGTGATGATTACGATGTCGGAGCCTGCCGCATCCTCATAGCTGCCCGCATAGATCTTGCAGGGCTCCATGAAGGGCGTGCCCTGACGGATGTCCATCGCTTCGCCCAGCGCCTTCTTGGTGTTTACATCGATCATGACGATCTCGGATACCAGACCCTTTACTGCCATCGTGTATGCGATGGTGGAACCAACGCTGCCTGCGCCGATAATCGTTACCTTATTACCCATTGTAAATTACCTCCATATGATTGTTATTGATGCGGTTTTCCTGCCTGCTCCTATTCTAACAGATATCGAGCCAATATGTGTTAATGCATTTATCATATTTATTTATATCTTCGTTATGCAATATTCAGTTAGTGAATGCTCATTTTAACTATTTGTCATTTTTATCAGATTATTGCCGATTTAGAGCGAGATTTATCGATATTTGCACGTTTTTTCTTTATTATTATATTAAAT
>CAYWLE010000238.1:0-2739 GCA_964458825.1 uncultured Oscillospiraceae bacterium
TCCACATGTTCCGTCCATGGAAACATATCCACCGGCTGCGCCCAGCCAAGCTGGTAGCCGCGTTCGCGCAGGAGCTTTATATCCCGGGCGAGGGTGGATGGATTGCAGGAAACATAGGCGATGCGATTGATGGCTGCATCGGCAAGAGCATGGATGAGCGCTGTATCGGCGCCCTTGCGGGGCGGATCGATGATGGCTGCATCGAAGCGCTCGCCCGAGGCAACCAGCCGCGGTATCTCTCTGGCTGCATCGGCACAAATGAAGCGCGTCCTTTGCGCCAAGCCATTGCGCCGGGCATTCTCCTTGGCATTTTGGATAGCAGGGGGAACAATCTCCACTCCCACCGCCTGCCGGGCAAGCCTCGCCGCCGCGAGGGTTATGGTTCCTGCGCCGCAGTAGGCGTCCAGCACCCGCATGCCGCAGCCCTCATGCAAACCAGCAGCCTCCAGCGCCTTCAGGTACAGGCGCTCCGCCTGCACGGGGTTCACCTGAAAGAAGGACTGGGGCGAAAGCTCAAATTCCAAGCCAAGCAGCCTATCTGCCATGCTTGCCTTGCCGGCGACACAGCTGCACACGCCATCCAGCGCATGCGCCGGACGCAGCTTGAGCTTGCAGAAATGGAGGGACCTAAGCTCCGGCACAGCCGCCATCAGCACATCTGCGATGCTTCGCAGCCCATCCTGCACGGGTGCATCGCCTGAAAAGACCGCCGTCATCTCCCCTGTGCGGCTTACGCGGGTCACAAGGAAGCGAATGTGGTTTGCCCAAGGGTACTTCCCCAGCTCACTGCCTACCCAGCGCAGCAGCGCAACGCTGGCTGGCTTTTGAAGAAGGCAATCATCCAGAGGCACAATGCTGCGGCTCCTTGCGGCAAAGCTGCCGATGCAAAGCCTGCCATCCCGCATGGAGAGAGCATACTCCGCCTTATTGCGGCTGCGCATGGGATCATCACAGCCGATGGTGGGCAGCACATGGGGTGATGGCACGCCGCCGATGCGCTCCAAGGCATCCAGAACCCGCTGCTGCTTCAGCCTGAGGGAAGCCTCATAGCGCATGTGCTGGGTGCTGCACCCACCGCAGACGCCATAATGCGGGCAGACCGGAGGCGTGCGATCCTCGCTGGCTGCAAGCACACGCAACAGCCGAGCCTCGCAGAAGCGCGCTGCATCCCGCGTGACCTCGATCTCCACCCGTTCGCCCGGTATCGCACCCGGCACAAACGCTGCGCGGCCATCCGCCAGCCTGCCCACGCCCTGCATCTCGCTGCCGACGCCGGTAATTTGAATTACTTCCATATTATATAGCGCTCCGTCAGGCGCGGGTCATTACTGCCATTACGTCCACCAGCTGGGCGATGCCGGTATCCACGGCATGGCTATTGCCCTTCTGAACATCGGCAAAGGGAACCTCCACCAGCCGCGTGCCCTGAACGCCCACAGCAACGCCGCAGATATCATCATGCAGAAGCTCCACGGCATGCGCGCCGAACTGGGTGCCGAGGATCCTATCCTTGGCGGAGGGACTGCCGCCGCGCTGGAGATAGCCGAGCACAGTGGAGCGCGTTTCATGGCCGGAGAGCACCTCGATGATGCGGGCAACCTGATGGCTATCTACCTCGTTTACATCGATATCCGAAAGCTTCGGATTTTCGGCAAGCAGCTCGGAGAGGTCGTCCGTCAGAGCGGACATCGCACCCTCGGCAAACACGAGGATCATGCTGCGCTTACCACGCATCACGCCCCACTTCACGCGCTCGGCAACCTCGCGGATGCTCCACGGGATCTCTGGAACCATATAAAGCTCCGCGCCGCAGGAGAGCGCCGTATGCAGCGCGATATCGCCGCAATTACGACCCATGACGGTGATCATGCTAGCGCGCTCGTGGGAATCGCCGGTCTCGCGGATGCGGTTGATGCACTCGCAGGCGGTGTTCAGTGCGGTATCAAAGCCGATGGTATAGTCGGTATAGGCAAGGTCATTATCAATGGTTCCCGGCACGCCCACAGTGGGGAAGCCGAGCTGGCTGAGCGCCTGTGCGCCCTTGAAGGTGCCGTCGCCGCCGATGCAGACAAGACCCTCCACGCCGATGGTCTTCAGGTTGCGGATGGCTGCCTTCTGGTTTTCCACATTGAGGAAATCGGTGCAGCGGGCGGTCATCAGGAAGGTACCGCCGCGGTGGATGCGGTTGGACACGCTGGAGGCGGTCAGGATCTCAAAATCGTCCCGCTGATCGGGGCTATGCATCAGCAGACCATTATAGCCGCGCTTGAAACCAACCACGGACATTTCTTTATCCAATGCCGTGCGAACCACGGCTCGAATGGCAGCGTTCATGCCCGGAGCATCGCCGCCAGAGGTCAAGACACCAATACGCTTCATAAAAATCGTTTCTCCTCGTTCAAGTATATTTTTGTATAATATGCATCCTTTATGCGTTTACAGGCCGCTATCCATGAGGAAGTTCCGTGCCTCTGCCGCTTCACAGGCAAGCACGCGCAGCTCAAACGCAGCGGAATCGGAGGCCGCCCCGCCCAGCGGATACACGCGCAGCAGAAAGCCCTCGCTCGCCAGCAGATGTGCGATCTCGTCTGCCTGCCGCTTGCCATAGGCGATGTAAACCACCAGCCATTGGCCCGTCGAAGCTGCCTTCATGGGCTTCGCCTCCTTCTTCCCCATTATCATTATACCATTTTGTGAAGCATTGTCAATTGGTTTCAATAGGCTTGATACAAGCAGGGT
>CAYWLE010000239.1:0-2721 GCA_964458825.1 uncultured Oscillospiraceae bacterium
GCGCTCCATAGCGTTGAGCAGGCTGGAGAACACGATGCTCATTACATTGAAAACCAAGCCAAGCAGCATGATGCGGGTCATGCGCACGGTGAGGGCGATGCCGGCAGCGTCGAACTGGAAGATGAGCTTCACGATGGGCTCGGCAAAGGCAAACATCACTGCGGCAATCAGCAGCGCCGCGAGGGCAAACAGGTTCAGCGCATTGCTGGCGAAGTTATTGGACTGGGCGATGCTGTGCTTCTCCCGCTCCTCCACATAGAGGGGCACGATGGTTGCCGTGATGCAGGAATTGAACAGCAGCACGGGCAGATAGAAGAGGGTATAGGCGGAGGCATATGCGTCGTTTTCAACGCCGGTGCCATAGTAGCCTGCGGTGATGACGTCCCGAGCCAAGCCAAAGAGCTTGCTGAGGATGATAACCATCGTCACCAGCGCAGTTGTGCGGATCAGTTTATCCTTGCGAGCCAAGATCATTTACCTCCAGAAATGGCATAATGGTTTTTCTGCCGCGGCATGCGCTTGGCTGCGGGCGGCAGGCTTTCATTCTGTAAATGAGTATAGCACAAGTCCCGTTAAAATACCATCCCATGCGTGTGAAAAAGCAGGCTCGCAGCGGAGAAGCAGGCTTCAGCGGACATGTTTTTTGCAGCATTGACTCCTTTATCCTGCATTTTTTAACACAATGCGGTTGCTTCCGGGGCGGAATTAAACTAAAATGAAGGGTAATATCGATGCATGATATTCGGCTCGGGCGGTATCTGCCGGAGCTGGAATAAAGCTTTAGCAATAGAGCTTTGGAAAGCTTGAATAGAGGAAGGGTGGTTTATACCTATGAATCGCGTGTTCAACTTTGCAGCCGGGCCATCGACCATGCCCGAGGAAGCGCTTCAAACTGCGGCGCGGGAGATGCTGTGCTATGGAGAGAGCGGCATGTCCGTAATGGAGATGAGCCATCGATCCAAGATGTACATCGAGATATTTGATGAAACCGTGGCTCTGCTGCGCGAGCTGATGAACCTGCCGGAAAACTATGAGGTGCTGTTTTTGCAGGGCGGCGCCACGGGTCAGTTTGCCGCCATTCCCCTCAACCTGCTGCGCGAGGGCGGCAGCGCCGATTACATCGACAGCGGCAACTTTGCCCATGGCGCGCTGGTGGAAGCACAGAAATATGGCAGCGTGCGCTGCGTGGCTTCCTCCCGCGAGGAGAACTACCGCCGCATACCCCAGTGGAACGAGGCGGACTTCGACCCCAACGCCGATTATTTCTACATCACCACCAACAACACCATATTCGGCACCCGCTATGCCAGCCTGCCGAATACCGGAAATGTGCCGCTGGTGGCGGACATGTCCTCCAACATACTCTCCGAGGTATACGACGCCAGCCGCTTCGGCGTAATCTATGCCGGCGCACAGAAGAACATCGGCCCCGCCGGCGTGACGCTGGTGATCGTGCGGCGCGATCTGCTGGGTCATGCCCAGAAGATCTGCCCGAAGGTGATGGATTGGCAGAAGATGGCGGACAATTCCTCCATGCTCAATACTCCGCCGACCTATGCCATCTACATGGCCGGGCTGTGCATGAAATGGCTGAAGAAGCAGGGCGGCGTGGCTGCCATCGAAAAGGTAAATATCGAAAAGGCAAACCTGCTCTACAGCCTGCTGGACGAGAGTTCCTTCTATCGCGCCACAGCGGAGGCAGGCTCCCGCAGCCGCATGAACGTGACCTTCACCACCCCCGATGCGGATACCGACGCGCTCTTTGTGAAGGAGGCGGCAAAGCAGGGCATGTTGAACCTGAAGGGGCATCGGCTGGTGGGCGGCATACGCGCCAGCATCTACAATGCCATGCCGATGGAGGGTGTGCGCACCCTTGCGGAGTTTATGAAGGACTTTGAAATGAAGCACAGATAGGAGCAGCTGAAATGTATAATGTAAAGACCTTGAACGCCATTTCCCCCGTCTACCAGAGCATACTCAAGGACGGGCAATACAACGTATCTCCCGAGGCTGAAAAGCCTGAAGCCATATTGGTTCGCAGCGCCGACATGCATTCCTATGAGATCAACGATGAGCTGCTGTGCGTGGCTCGTGCGGGTGCAGGCGTGAACAACCTGCCGCTGGACAAGCTGGCACAGGCTGGCGTGGTTGCCTTCAACGCCCCCGGAGCCAACGCCAACGCGGTAAAGGAGCTGGTGGTGGCAGGCCTGCTGCTGGCGTCCCGCAAGATCGCCGAGGGCATCGAGTGGTGCCGCGAGCTGACCGACGGTGAGACCACCGTTGAGAAGCAGGTGGAGGCTGGCAAGTCCCGCTTCTCCGGCCCGGAGCTTTCCGGCAAGACGCTGGGCGTGATCGGCTTGGGTGCGATCGGCGTTCAGGTGGCCAACATCGGCGTGAACCTGGGCATGAACGTGCTGGGCTACGATCCCTTCATCTCCGTTGACCATGCGTGGATGCTCTCCCGCGCCGTAGTGCATACCACCACGCTGGAGGAGATCTATGCCAAGTCGGATTACATCACCGTGCATGTGCCGCTGATGGATTCCACCCGCGACCTGATCAACGCCGCCGCGCTGGCACAGATGAAGCCCAGCGCCGCGCTGCTGAACTTCGCCCGCGACGGGCTGGTGAACCACGATGATGTGAAGGCTGCCCTCGAGGCGGAGAAGCTGCGCATATACGTGACGGACTTCCCATGCAGCGACCTGATCGGCATAAAGA
>CAYWLE010000240.1:0-2720 GCA_964458825.1 uncultured Oscillospiraceae bacterium
CTTTGGCAACGAAGAATTCCTCATGAGCTGCGCCTGCTCCGCGGGTCCTGCCTTTGAAGGCGGCGATATCAGCTGCGGGATGCGCGCAACAGACGGCGCCATCGAAGCCTGCACCATCGACAAGGAAAGCATGGAGCCGAGCTTCTCCATCGTGGGCGAGCCGGGTCAGAAGCCCATCGGCCTGTGCGGCAGCGGCATTATCGATGTGATCGCGGAGCTTTTCCGCTGCGGCATCATCTCCGCCAAGGGGCAGTTTGTGCGCGAGGGCAAGCGGGTTTCGCAGGATGCCAACGGCTTCGATTGCTACATCCTTGCCTTTGCCGATGAATCTGACACCAACCGCAACATCACCATCAACACCGTGGACATTGACAACTTCATCCGAGCCAAGGCAGCCATCTTCTCTGCTATCTGCACCATGCTCAGCTCGCTGGATATGGATGTATCCTGCGTGGAGCACATGTATGTGGCTGGCGGCATTGGCAGCGGCATCAACATGCAAAATGGCGTGCGCATCGGTATGTTCCCGGATATCGAGCTGGATCGCTTCAGCTACATCGGCAATTCCTCCCTCTCCGGCGCCTATGCCATGCTGATGTCCGATCAGGCGCGGGACAAGGTGGAGGAGCTTGCCCAGTCCATGACCTATCTGGAGCTGAGCACCACGCCCGGCTACATGGATGAATTTATGGCTGCCTGCTTCATCCCCCACACCAATGCCGACCTTTTCCCCAGCTGTGCGCAGTAAAAAGGAGCCACCATGCCAGAGATCAAGCAAAATATGAACCACAAGGAAATTGAAAACAACAAGGAGCTTGTGCCGTTTGAGCATTACCTCGGTCTGTACCGAGCCATTGACCCTGCCGAGGCTGCACAGCGCACCGGCGTGGGCTTTGACGCGGAGGCTGGTTGCTTCAAAATGCGGCTGCTCTATGATGAATACCGGCTCTACTGGCCGGAATACCGCATCGAGGCGGAGAAGCCTGACGCGCTGGCGCTCAAGTCCATCCCGGCGCAGATTTTCCTGCTGCGCTTCCTGCTGGAGGGCTGCGCTTCCAATGGCAGCGGCAGTTTCCTACCCTATCGAGAGATGCCTTGGGGCGATGTTTACCTCAAGCCCTTCACCGGACGCTGCCTCACCCGCGCTGCCTTTACCTTTGGCACGCGGCTTGCTGCCTTCCGTGCCGCCGCTGAAAGGATCCCAGCCATCGCCCTCAAGCACGGCGATGCAGCCTACCAAATCGAGGTTCTGCCCGGCTATGAGGTTCGGCTGATCATATGGGAGGGCGACGACGAATTTCCGCCCAACGCACAGATACTCTTCTCCGACAACTTCCCCAACGCCTTCTCCGCCGAGGATAGAACCGTGGTTGGCGATCTGGTCATCACGGAGCTAAAGCGGAAAATGTAAACAAAAGCATAAGAAAGCACCGGCAGGAAGCATGCCTTCGCGCATGTCCCCCCGCCGGTGCTTTGCTTTGCCTTGGTTTTATGCCTGCCAGCTAGGTTCGCTCGATCGCCATCTGCGCATTGCTTTTTTCTGATTCTAACATGTTTTATATCTGCTATCAATGTAAAGGCAAGCAGCCGGCGGTTGCTCGGCATGCCTGCTTTCCCTACTTGATTTGATTGACAAAAGATAATATTTCGTGTATAATTTATTGTGATTATAAATAAATTTCCGTGGAGGTAGATCGGATGGATTTTAAGCAGCTGGAATCCTTTGTGGCTGTGGTTGATGAAGGCAGCTTTTCCAATGCGGCGGATCGGCTTCAGCTATCGCAGTCGATGGTCACTATCCACATCCGCAATTTGGAAACGGAGCTTGGCACGCGGCTGCTCAACCGCACCACCCGCAGCATGGAGCTGAGCGGCGACGGGCAGACCTTCTATTATTATGCCAAGCAGATGCTCAAGCTCAATCGTGACAGCATGTTTGCCCTCACCCGTGCGGATCAGAACGAGAAGGCGATCAACATCGTTGCCACGCCCTATACCAGCCGCTATTACCTTGCCAGCAAGATCGTGGAATTTGAAAAAAACCACCCGGAGGTCAGCTTCAATATCACCGTGTGCTACAATTCCGAGATCGCCAACAAGCTGCGCGCCGGCGGCTTCCAGTTTGCCTTCTGCAATATGAAGATCATGGATTCGGACTATGCGGTGAAGCACTATGCCTCCTCCCATCTGGTTGTGGTCACGCCCAATGAGGAGCGCTTCCGCGCCTTGCAGGGCAAGCCATTTCCTGTGGAGCTATTTGGAGAGGAGCGGCTCATAACCCGCAGCTCAACCTCCGCGCTCCAGCAGGAATTCCTGCGCTGGATCAAGCAAAATGCGCCGGGGGTAAAGCTGCACATCGCCACAGCTATCGATGATACAGAAACGATAAAGCATCTGGTTTCCGAGGGACTGGGCATTTCCGTACTCTCCGAGGTTGCCGTGGGTAAGTATGTGGCAAACGGCAGGCTGCTGTCTTTCCCGCTGGAGGGAACTATGCCCCACCACCTCTACTTCGTCAGCAAAAAGAAATACCTCTCCCCCGAGCAGCTTGCCTTCCGGGATTTCATTCTCGGCGCCGAGGGCAGCGAGCCTTAGAAAAGAACCACGTCCTTCCGGCTAAAATGCAGCCAGAGGACGTGGTTTTTTTGCTTTGCCTGTTGCCTTAAAGGCATGCCCGCCCGGAGAAGGTTGGCGACAGCGGCTTATTCAGCATCGGTGAT
>CAYWLE010000241.1:0-2712 GCA_964458825.1 uncultured Oscillospiraceae bacterium
TCGCGTGCGCTTGCCCATATGCACCGGATGAACCATACCTTCAATCACCCCTATCATTATTCACACCGCCGGAACCAGCCGGCGATTGCTCGCTTGTCGGGTCAAAAGCCTGCCTGCGGCAGCCAAGCCATCAAAGGTTATCTTTATGATAAACTTCCATGTTTTTCGGCTCTTTGCACATTTTTTGAAAGATTTTTGTGTCTTTCTGTGAAAAGTTTCCGTCGAATGCAGACTTCTGTCCATACTAATGCAATATAATAATTTATCATAGTTTTTCGAGCCTGTCAAGCCCCGTTTTTGCCTCTTTTTTCACTTTTTTCCCTTCAATACCTCAATAACCAAAAATTTAACAGAAAACCAGCGCCTTCCGGGAACCTCCGCCCCGGAAACCGCCGATTTTCTGTTGACTTATTTCTTTCAATTCTATTCAATTATTGCAGCTTTTCCTGCATTTCTGCCGCCTCAGCCAGTATCTGCCGCAGCGCCACCCGCCTTTCAATGCCGGAGAAGTGCAGCTGCCGTCCCCGAGCGATGAGCTTTCCAAAGCGCTCGTCCGGCTTCAGCCCCGCGGCGATCAGATCCCGCCCCGTCACCATCGGCCGCTTCAGGCACTGCCGGTAATCCTCCAGCCGCTCCCGCAGCCAAGCCTCGTTGCCCTCGTTGTATGGCTCGTCCAGCTTGCCGCAGGCGTCCGCCCGGCTCAGCAGGATCAGGTCGTTGGGGCAGGCGCTCAGATCGAATAGCTGCCGCGTCTTTTTCTTCTTGGAGCTTGCCGCCGCCAGCATGTTTGGCCGCATGTGCAGCTCCACATGGTTCTTCACGCAGCTGATCAGCTTCTCCTGCCGCGTCAGCCTGCGCAGCTGCCGCTCCACCATATCCAGCCCCAGCACCTCATGCCCGTAGGCGGTGATCCTGCCGTCCTGCTGCACCTGCGTCGCCACAGCCTTGCCCGCATCGTGCAGCACTGCCGCCAGCATGAAGCACAGCGGCCATTCCGAGCGCTCCCGCAGCGCCGCCGCCGCGTCGATCACCAGCATGGTATGCTCGAATACGTCCCCCTCCGGGTGGAACCTCGGGTTCTGCTCCACGCCGATCATCGCCTCAACCTCTGGAAAGAAGGTTTTCAGCTGATCCATCGCCCGCAGCTCCCGGAAGAATACCGACGGCTTCTCCGCCTTCAGCAGCGCCTTCTCCAGCTCGGCAAGCACCCGCTCCATCGTCAGCGCCGATACCTCCATGCTCCGGCACAGCTCCCGCGTGGCTGGCTCGATCTCCGCCTTCAGTCGGGCGGCAAACTGCGCAGCTCTGAACACCCGCAACGCATCCTCCACAAAGGTCTCCGGATGCACGCAGCGGATCAACCCGGCAGCCAGATCCTCCCTGCCGCCGTAGTAATCATATACCTCGCCGGTCAGCACGTCCTGCATCATGGCGTTGATCGTAAAGTCCCGCCGCCTGCAAGCCTCCTCAGGCGCCAGAAAGGGATTCACACTCACGTCGAAATCCCTGTGTCCAGCGCCGGTTCGGGATTCCGTGCGGGGCATGGCGATGTCGATCTCGCTGTGCCGCAAGCCAAGCACGCCAAAGCTCGCGCCACGATCATAAACCTCGCCCAGCGTGGACAGCGCCTGCCGCAGCCTGCCCGGCTCCACGCCGTAAACCTCTATATCAATGTCCTTGCATGCCGCGCCCAGCAGCCCGTCCCGCACGAAGCCGCCCACATAATAGGCTCTGCCCCCTGCCTGTGCCACTGCCTGCGCGATCCTGCGCGATAATTCCAGCTCCTGCCGATAATCGTTCATTTTGTGCATCCAGTCCGTCGTTATTTTCCCGGCAATTATAGCACGCCAGCCGCCTCTTGGCAAGCCAAGCCCCCTTCCCCGCCGGAGAGAACCAATCTTTAACCTGCACCCCTATTTAACCTGCGGCGCATATGTGCTATAATAGGTTACATTAACAAGCGTCAATTCATAAATGTTCGCTTTTTCTACCAAATTCAATTCGAAGGGATGGGCTTCTACATGGAACTGCTTGAACAGAAGATATTGGAACAGGGTCGTGCGCTCAACGAGCATGTGCTGCTGGTGGACTCCTTCCTCAATCATCAGGTGGATGTTGCTCTCATGCATGAGCTTGGCAAGGAATTTGCCCGGCTCTTTGCCGATGCAGGCGTCACCCGCGTCGTCACCATCGAGGCGTCCGGCATCACCCCCGCGGCAATGACAGCGCTGGAGATGCGCCTGCCGCTGGTGGTCATGAAAAAATCCACCTCCGCCATCATGCAGGAGGGTCTTCTGCAAACTGAAGTCTTCTCCTTCACCAAAAATTCCTCCTACCAGCTCACCCTCAAGAGCCGCTTCATTAACCCCGGCGACCGCGTGCTCCTCATTGACGATTTCCTCGCCAATGGCGAGGCTGCGCTGGGCGCTTCCCGCCTCATCGAGGCTGCCGGAGCCAGCGTGGCCGGCATCGGCATCGTCATCACCAAGGCATTCCAGCCCGGGCTGAAGCTCCTGCGCAAGGCAGGCTACCGCGTGGAGTCCCTTGCCTCCGTAAAGCGCATGGCAGAGGGCGTTATCGAATTTGGGGAGGAAGCATAAGCATGCAGGATATCAACCGTCTTTCCGCCGTCAAGCTCTTTCTTCTGGATATGGACGGCACCTTCTACCTCGGCAACCAGCTCATCGAAGGCTCCCTCGATTTCATCAAAAG
>CAYWLE010000242.1:0-2704 GCA_964458825.1 uncultured Oscillospiraceae bacterium
ACAGACTGATGAGCGTCCCGCTTCCTGACTTCTTCCCCCCCTGAATTTCAGGGGGACTTTTTTTCTCTAAAGCTCTTGACTTTTAATAGTTAGTCTTTCGTGTCCCAAGATCATTGACAAACCTACAAAAGCGGAATTTGCCGGAATTTGTTTGAAAAGTCCGCAACGAAAGGCAGATTTTTTCCGTCTAATCCTTGGTTGGCTGGCGATGCTTGCATGCAGATATGGTTGAGTTTCCAGACGGATTGTGCTATACTTAATTATCGAGTGAAAGATCTGTATTTGGAATTGCAAAAGCCAGCCGAAATACGGGTTACAGTTAGGCCGGCGCACAGCTGCGCAGGGCCGACGAACAAAGGAGGAAAACCTTTATGCGCAAGGCAATACTTTGGCTGCTCATCGCCGTGATGGCGCTCTGCGGGGTCGCCGCTGCGGAAACGATCGATCTGGTGCAGCCCGTCGAGGCAAGCGCCGCCTCTACTGCGGAGCCCTCTGCCGCGCCAGCGGCGATACTGACCGCAATGAACGGCATGGAGGCCGTCCGCACGGCAAACGAGGTTTACATGACCATTCCCTCCGGCGCGGGTGAGGCGCTGGTTCGCGTGCCGCTCAATGGCGAGGCTCCTGTGTCCATGGATCGCGCCGATAGCATCGGCGATCTCATCGCCTATGGCGGCGGTATCATCTATCTGAAGACCACCGACGGTTCCTCCGCGGTAATGAGCTGCTCCGGCTCGCAGGTATCCACCCTCTATTCCTTCGGCGCGGCGCAGGCAACCAACATGACCTACTACGGCAACAAGCTGATGGTTCTCTTGGAGGGTCTGCTCTATTCCGTGGAGCCGGATACCGCCCTTTGCCTCAAGCTCTCCGGCGCACAGATGCTGGATTACGTGGTGGATAGCGGCGTTGCCTATTACCTTGCAGGCGGCGACCAGATGGAATATTCCGCCCAGCTCAGCGATGGCGAAACCGCCAGCGCACAGGCAGGCTGCATCTATAAGCTCGACCTCAACAGCGGCGAGAGCGACCTGCTGCTCAAGAGCGGCGGCGAGGATCTCAAGCTGCTGGATGGCAAGCTCTACTTCCATAATCTGGCAGACGCCTATGCCGTGCGCACCAGCGATAGCGCCACCCTCAAGGGCCGCGTCTATAGCCTCGATACCCAGCTCAAGACCCTCGAAAGCGAGTGCGCCGAGCCGGATTCCGGCTTCTGGCCCCTCGGCGCAGGCGTGGTCGCTTGGTATAAGGGCGCGCTGTATCTGGATGGCGATGCGGGCGAGCTTCTGCTCTATGCGCCTGAAAATGGCTCCACCGTTGCCTCCGATGGCGATTATCTCTATGTGTGGGAGCCTGCCAAGCTGGCTCTGACCGAGGTTCGCCCCAGCGGCGAAACGAAGCTGCTCTACTCCGGCAACCTCACCGAGGCTCCCAGCGTGGAGCTGACCACCCCCGTGCCCAGCGTGGAGCCGGCGGCAACGCCCTCTCCCGCCAGCGACGAGGGCATTACCCCCTCCACCAATTGGTTTGATAATTTCATGCAGAATAAGGATGATGGCGCAAGCTCCAATGGCAATTCCAACGCCTCCAGCCCCAAGGCGACGCCCATCAGCTATGCCACGCCTACTCCCGCGCCGGTGGTGACGGTTAAGCCCGGCTCCTCCTCTGGCAGCTTCGAGAGCAGCTCCTCTTCCTCTGGATCCTCCAGCAGCTCCTCCGGCTCCGGTCCGGCTATCTATGATACCAGCATCAAATATCTGCGCGTCACCGGCAGCGTGAACCTCCGCTCCGAGGCGAAGGCTTCCTCCTCCAGCAAGGGTGTGATCCCGGAGGGCACGGTGGTAAAGTGCGCAGGCAAGTATGCCAAGTATTCCGGCGGCTCCAAGTGGTATAAGGTGGAATATAATGGAAAGACCGGCTGGATCTATGCGGAATATGCCGAGAAGACCTCGTACTCTTCCTCCTCCAGCTCCTCCAATGATAATCCCACCGGCACTACCACCAAGGTCAATGCCGATTATATCCGCATCGTGGGCGGCAGCGTCAATATCCGCTCCTCCGCCAGCAAGACCTCCAAGTCCAAGGGAACCATCCCCAATGGCGGCGTAGCAGATTGCCTCGGTACCGCTAAGACCGATTCCCGCGGCGTGAAGTGGTATAAGATCGAATATAAGGGCAAGACCGGCTGGGTATCCTCCCAGTATGCACAGCCTACCAATGACGGCTCCCCCTCCGAGGATAGCTCCTCCACCGCATCCCGCGTGCGCATCGTGGGCGGCGATTGCTCCATCCGCTCCAAGGCAAATAAGGATAGCACCCGCCTCGGCGTGATCAAGTCCGGCAAGACCGCCACCTACCTCGGTAAGTCCAGCAAGGATTCCCGCGGCGTGGTTTGGTACAAGATCAAGTATGATGGCGTGACCGGCTGGGTATCCTCCCGCTACGCAGATCTGTACGACTGACGAGAGGGCGAGCGCTCGGGGGCGAACGCTCAGGGATTCCACCCCTGAAATCCCGCTCAAGGGTGTGACACCCTTGAGAATCCCCACATAAAAACCGTGCTATACGCACGGTTTTTTATTTTATATATTTTTTAATCCCTGACTATGTCAGGGATTATGTGGGGTTTCCAAAGAGGAGGGAGCACGAAAGTGCGACTAGCGGCAACGCACCGGAGGCTTGCGGAGCAAGCTCCGGCAGCGCC
>CAYWLE010000243.1:0-2675 GCA_964458825.1 uncultured Oscillospiraceae bacterium
ATGCACTCGTTGCAGATGTAGGCGTTCGGCCCGGCAACCAGCCTGCGCACTTGATTCTGCGTCTTGCCGCAGAAGGAGCAGCGGATGTTGGAGCCATTATTAAAATCTTCTCGGTTTGCCATGGATTCAATTATCTCCTCGGAGCGATGATCTCATCGATCAGGCCGTACTTCAGGGCTTCATCGGCGGTCATATAATGATCGCGTTCCACGTCCTTTTCGATGGTCTTGAGGGGCTTGCCGGTGTTCTGGGCAAGCAGCTCGTTCATGGTCTTTTTGATCTTGAGTATCTGCTCAGCCTGTATCTGGATATCCGTTGCCTGACCGCGTGCGCCGCCGAGGGGCTGATGGATCATGATCTCGGCATGGGGCAGAGCCTTACGCTTGCCCTTTGCGCCGGCAGCCAACAGAAACGCACCCATCGAGGCAGCCATGCCGATGCACAGCGTGGAAACCTCGCATTTGAGGTAGCGCATGGTATCATAGATGGCCATTCCGGCGGATACGCTGCCGCCGGGGCTATTGATATAGAGCATGATATCGGCGTCAGGATCCTCCATTTCAAGGAAGAGCATCTGCGCCACAACCAGATTGGCTACGCTATCATCAATCTCGCCGCCGAGGAAAATGATGCGATCCTTCAGCAGGCGGGAGAAGATATCGTAGCTGCGCTCGCCGCGGCTGGTTTGTTCGATTACATAGGGCACCATATTCATTTGGCACACCTCCCGACTAATATTATATTGACATTCGTCATCCTTCATTCAAGGCTGCGCAACCAAGCGCTGCATTTGAAAAAATAGCAGAAACCCGCAGCGCAAGGTTTTTTATGAAAACGAGGCTGCGGGCTTTCGTATCTCTACTTATTTAATACCTGCATGGGAGGCACCCTTGCGCATGCTTCCCTGCTCAGCGCGGTGGCTTATTCGGCGTTGTTCTTCAGGAAGGCAAGCGTCTTCTGAAGGGAAGCCAGCTCGGCGAAGTATTCCTTATCGCTATCGCTGAGCATGCCCTTGAACTCGTCCATGCCCTTCTTGTTCTGCTCGGCATACTTGGCGATCTCGGCGTCGGTTTCAGCCTCGTCTGCCTTGATCTCCTCGGCCTTCATCACGGCGTTGATCACCAGCTGGGTCTTTACGCGCTCCTCGGCAGAGGGCTTATACATATCGCGCAGCTGCTCCATGGTCTGGCCGGTGTACTTTACATAGTCCTCCAGCTTCATGCCCTGATACATCATGCGCATTTCCATATCGCGCAGCATGGCGTCGATCTGATCCTCGATCATAGCGGCGGGGATATCCACCTTGGCATTCTCGCAAACCTGCTCGATCACCTCATTTTCAAAGGCGGTCTCGGCGCGGTTTTCAGCCTGATTCTCCAACTTCTCGCGGATCTCGGCGGTGTATTCCTCAACGCTGTTGGCAGTTTCGGATACTTCCTTTACGAAGTCCTCGTCCAGCGCGGGCATATCCTTCTCGCGGATGCTGTTTACATGTACATGGAACACAGCGGCCTTGCCAGCCAGCTCCTCGGAATGATACTGCTCCGGGAAGGTTACGTTCACATCCACATCTGCGCCGATGGCAGCGCCAACCAGCTGATCCTCGAAGCCGGGGATGAAGGAGCCGGAGCCAAGCACCAGATCATGGTTTTCAGCGGTGCCGCCCTCAAACTGCTCCTCGCCAACGAAGCCGGCATAGTTGATGTTTACCTGATCGTCCAGCTTGGCTGCGCGGTCAGTAACCTCAACCCAGCGGGAGGCGCGGTCGCGGGCGCGCTCGATTTCGGCCTTAACATCGTCCTCGGTGACTTCGTCTACGGTCTTCACGATGCCAAGGTTCTTGTAGTGACCCAGCTCAACATCGGGACGCACGAAAACCTCTGCGGTGAACTTGAGCTCCTTGCCGCGGCCGATCTCCTGAACATCCAGCTCGGGACGATCCACAACTTCTACATTATGCTCCTTCAGACCAGCCTGATATACCTCGGGGAAGATGGCGTCGAAGGCTTCCTCATAAAATACGCTCTCGCCATAGTAGTTCTCGATGATCTTCATGGGAGCCTTGCCCTTGCGGAATCCGGGAATATTGATCTTCTTTACCATCTTCTGATAGGCCTTCTTGATGCCCTCTTCAAACTTCTCGGGCTCCACAACGAAGCTCAGCTTGACTTTATTGGAAGACAGTTTTTCGAAAGTAGTGGTCATGGGAATTCTCCTCCTGCATAATAGCAATTCGAAACGATATACGATTCAATCTTTTGCAGTTTAGCACAAGTCGGCGGCTTTTGCAACAGGCGGATGTAAAATACTGGATGAAGATTCTGAAACTGCGTAAGGATTCGGTTAAACATCGCTCCTACCACTCGGATAGCCTGCCCGACTGAGCTGAGAATATGCTATATATTATGGAAAGCCAAATGCCGCAGGCTTGCTTGTGCGGGCAATAAAAGCCCACATGCGCAGGTTAAAAATTGGTATATGCACATATTCCTGTTGACAGATAGCCAGTCATTTGCTATAATGCCATATGGATTTGAAAGGCTCTGTGCCATAGACAGCGAGTGCGAAAGCGTAAGACTGGTTTCGGTCGCTCGCCGAGGCGCAACGGAAAGTGTATTTTACACCGCCCTTGCGTCGCGCAAGGGCTTTTTACTGTCCAAATTACTCTGGACGGG
>CAYWLE010000244.1:0-2663 GCA_964458825.1 uncultured Oscillospiraceae bacterium
GTACCGGGCACCCAGAGGGTGGGATCGCCCTTCATGCGGTGGTAGCGGATCAATACGTCCTGCGGCATCTCGTCCAGCGCGTGACCCATGTGCAGCTGACCGGTGATGTTCGGCGGGGGCATCACGATGGTAAAGGGCTTCTTATCGGGGTTCATCACCGGCTTGAACGCGCCGGAGCTTTCCCAAGCCTCGTAAATGCGGCTCTCGATCTGCTGGGGCTGATACACCTTTTCCATCTGGAATTGCTGCTTCTCCATGTTTTATACTGTCCTCCTGCTTGTTTATGCTTGGTTGTTTGGCGTGGTTTTGGTTTCTCGTCATCCGATTTCCAACCAAAAATAAAAGCGCGAAACAAACCCAAAGGGCGGGTCTGTTCCGCGGTACCACCTTATTCACTCGCCGCAAGGCGAGCCTCATTGCGCGTTAAGGGGCGCAGCTCCACGGGATTACTCAGGCTCCAGCAGCGCTCTGGCAACCAAAGCCGCCATCCTGCCTATTCTCGCCGTCTTCGTCCCATCGCCTCGGAAGCGACCTTCGCCCTGCGCCTAGCCAAACGACCTCGCAGCCATGAAGCACCTTCATGAGCCGTTCTCTCTGTGGATGCGTCCGGGTTACTCCTCTTCCTCATCGGCTGAATTATATCCGCCGCTTCAGCGGCTGTCATGCCCGAAAAAGTTCGATAAAAGCGCCCTTTTCCAGTATGATACTGGGATTATAGCACATTTTTTCCATCTCGTCAACGCTGCTCCATGCGCGCCTTCATCTCGTTCCATTTTTTAACCGAGGACAGCGTGTAATGCACCGCCGCAGTGAGCGACAGCGCCACCGACACATACAGCAGCGCCTGCCCTGCACCGGTTAGCCATGCGACGCCATGCCACGGCCAAGCCAGAAAAACTGCCGGATAGAAGCAAACCGTTGCGAGCTTGCCATAGATATCCGCCTGAACCTCCACCTTCCGGCGCAGGCACTTGCCGGCTCCCCATGCCATGTAAAGCTCCTTGACCACGATCACCGCCAGCACCGGCCACGGAATCACCCTCGAATAAACCAGTGCAAAGACCACCGCCGCCGTCAGCAGCTTGTCTGCGATGGGATCGAGCACCTTGCCAAGCTCCGTAACCAGATTCAGCCGCCGCGCAAGGAAGCCATCCAGACAATCCGTAAGTCCCGCGCACAAAAACAGGCACATGGACAGGCTGGGAAAGCCCTCCGGCGGATCAAAATAGGCAAGCAGAAACGCTGGAACCAGCACGATGCGCAAGGCTGTGAGCAGGTTGGGCAGGTTTGCCCAGCTTTGTTTTTTCATAAATTCTAACCCTTGTTGTACTGTTGTTTTATTCTTATGGTATTGCTTTTGGTTCTTATGGTGTATAAAACAAGCCCTGAAGCAGGCTCAAAAGCCGTCGAACTGGTTGCGTGGATCATCGCTGCGGCACTTCCTTCCGCTGTCATCCAGATATTCGATCTCCAGCCTCTGGAAGGGAACCTCCTCCATGAAATGCTCCGGCAGGAAGGCTGTGTGGCGGAAGGCTTCGAACTCATTTTCATGCTTGTTCAGCCAGATCGGACAGGGGATGTCGAAGTCCCGGCACAGCTCCGTGAGGGCGTCGTGGACGCCTTCAGGGGTGCAGGGGGCGGTTGCCTGCTGGGAAATCCTGTGCTTTATGATGATCCTTGCCCAGAGCCTTGCCATGTGCCTACCTCCGCAGAAGGTTTTTGCTTGGAGCGGTCAAGCTGCCTTGGCTTGCATTGGCCTTTCATAGCTTGCCACGCTGAAAAGCAGCCTCCAAGCCGGATGAAAAAGCCTGCCGAGCCATAATCAATTATACCACTAAATCGCCAACAGTCAATCACTTCAGGCAATTTTTGGCATTGGTCAGAGATTGGTCTGTGGTTGGTCTGCGATTGGTCTGCGATACTTCCGAGGGTGCGCCGGCATGGGTCGGTCGTTGGCTGGACAGGCGGCTGAGAGGCTGCTTTGGCTGGTGGGCTTGGTCGGATCAGGCGGCGTCGAAGGGATCGACGAGCTGGCAATCGAGCCATGCCTCGATATGGGCGTGAGGCTGCATCGCCGCCTCGCCGGGCATGCTGTCGTCGGCAACGCCGATCACCTCTCCCGCCGCAATGCTTGCGCCGATCTGAAGGCGCTCGTCCGGCTGGATGGCTGCATAGCGCAGGAGCATATCGCCGCAGCGAAGCTCCACGAAGCCGCCCCAAGCGCCGCTCCTGCCCACGGCGGAAACCTCGCCGGAAAGCAGGCAGCTGACCTGATTATCTGCAAAGGCGACGTCCGCTCCCGTATGCGCCTCCCACAGACTGAGAACCTCATTCCACTGGGGCTGGCTGCTGAAGGGACGCAGCAGGCTTGCTTCATCGGGCAGGGCGAGGACCGGCTTGGGCGCGAGCTGCTCCAAGGCGGCGCTCAGATCGGCGGCGGGCAGGAGCAGGGCATCCTCGGCGGCGATGCTCTCAGGGCCGCCTGCGATGCGCTCGGCTGCGATGGCGACGGCGCAGAGGGCGGCTGCGACGGCAAGGTAATAGGCGATGCGGGCTGCGTTTTTCCGCATGAGGCTGGCAAGGCTGGCGGCGGTGAATTTCTGCATAAAAAGCTCCCTCCCTTTTAACCATATTCTGGTTTACCGGGGAGGGAGTTATTCAGT
>CAYWLE010000245.1:0-2663 GCA_964458825.1 uncultured Oscillospiraceae bacterium
TCCTCCCACTCCATTCCGCTCCGCATTCCGACGGGCGATCTCAACCGCCATCGGGTCGGCGTCGGACATGAAAACATTTTCTTCTCCGGCGATCTTCGCCGCGACAATGCCTACGATACCGCAGCCGCAGCCAAGATCCATTATGCGCATACCTGCCTCGAAATGTACATGCGAAAGCATCGCGCATGTCCCGCGATCAATATGCTCGGGGGAAAATAGACCACTACAGGTTTCAAGGGAAACCCGCTGACCCAAAACCTCCGCTTGGAGCAGTTTGCACTCGCGTCCATCCGTCATGCTGCCGCATCCGCTTCTTTCGTCAGGTTATTCGTCTATTATCTATTATAACACAATAGCGCCTCAATAAAAGTGAATAATTCGCGTCAGTTTGGAAAAAATGTTTTTACAATTCTTCACGAGGTTTGCCACATGCCCGTATATTTTGCCGCAGCCGCCCTCGCAGCCTTCTATCTCTGCATGCTTCCTGTGAAGCTCGCTCTCGTCCTGCGCCTCTCTCCGCCCGATCAGCCAAGCCAGCCAGCCAAGCCGAGCCTGCTCCTCGGCGCGGCTGCCTTCGAGCCTCGCCTTGCCCGGCGTCACGCCCGCCCCTTCGCAGGTCGCCGCCATGGCAGAGCCAGCCTGCCCTCCCCGCTGCTTCTAAGGTCTGCGCTGAAGGCTGCCGTCTATCTGCTGCGCTGCCTGCGCCTCGATCAGCTGCGCGTCCATGGCACGCTCGCCACCGGCGACGCCGCCCAAACCGCCCTGCTCTGCGGCGCGGCGGAGGCTGTGCAGGCAGCCTGCACGCCGCTGGGCAATCGGGTAAGCCTAACCCTGAAGCCTGATTTCACCGCTTCAGCCAGCAATATCGAGGCAGCGGGAATCATCGGCATTCGGGCTGGGCATATTATCTGCGCCGCGCTGGTCTTTGGCGCAGCCTATGCCGCCGGAGCAATGCGGAAAGCACTCCGGCGTATCAGAACAGCCAAACCAGCCAAACCAGCCAAACCAAGCAAGCCCATCGCAGCGCCCGCCTAGGCAGACCGCTGAAAAAGCAAAGCAGGAGGAATAAACCAAATGGAAAGCAGGCACCCCATCGAGAGCATCATGCAAACCACCATGGACAGCATTCGCGACATGATCGACGTGGATACCGTGATCGGAGAGGCAATCGTCACGCAGGATGGCTCCACCGTCATTCCCATCTCCCGGGTCAGCTTCGGCTTCGTGGCTGGCGGCGGCGAGTATCGCTGCGGCGCGGCGCGCCAGCCTCTGGCGGATGGCTGCGCCCGCATGCCCTTTGCCGGCGGCACCGGCGCAGGCGTCACCGTGCAGCCCATCGGCTTTCTGGTCAGCGGCGAAGGCAGCGTTCGCATGCTGCCCGCCCAGCTCTCCGCCCCGGCAGACCGCATGATCGAGCTGGTTCCCCAGCTGATGTGCGAGATTAAGAATATGCTCCGCCTCAAAAATGAGCAGACCGCCGCCCGCATGACCCCGCCGCAGAGCGTGCCTGCAAACTGAGCAACCAATCAACCAAGCAGCCAATCCAAAGCCAAGCAGCCGCCCATTTCAGACCAACCACAGACCAACCACAGACCAACCACAGACCAAGCATCAAAGCAGCAGATTTGGACAGGATCGGCTCCTCCAGAGCAATATGAAAGCCCCCGACGCAGCCAAGCAAGCCAGCGTCTGGGGCTTAAATATTCTGCTACGCAGCCATCACTTCAGGGTGATAATCACGCGGCGATAAGGCTCCTCGCCCTCGGAATGGGTGGTAACCTCGGGGTCATTCTGCAAAGCAGAGTGCAGTATGCGGCGCTCGTTGGGGTTCATCGGCTCCAGAGCCACGCGGCGACCGCTCTTCTTGGCGCGGTTTGCCATGCGCACTGCCAGCTTACGCAGCGCTTCCTCGCGCTTTGCACGGTAGTTCTCGGTATCCAGCGACACGCGTAGGTAATCCTCGCGGCCACGGTTCACATTCAGGCTGGTGAGGTACTGAAGCGCATCCAGCGTCTCGCCGCGGCGACCAATGAGGATGCTCATGTTCTCGCCGGAGAGCAGCATGCGCAGCTGCTCCTGAGATTCGCTCACCTCGATGCTTGCGGGCACGCCCATGCGCTCGGTCAGCCCCTGAAGGAAGCTGCGTGCGTTCTTGGCGGTGTCGCTCAGCTCCTCCTCGGCAGTCGCCACAAAGGGCTCGGCAGGCTCCATCGGCGCAGCCTCGGTCACAGGCTCGGCCTTGGGCTCGCGCACTTCCTTGCGATCCTTGCGGTTGCGGGGCTTGCGCTCCTTCTTCTCCGCCTTTTCAGCGGCGTCGGCTTCGGGCATGGCTTCCACAGTCTCCTCAACGGGAGCCTTTTCAGCCTTTTCAGCCTTGGCGCTGCTCTCCACACGGGCGGGCTTGGCTTCGCGCTTCTTCTCCTGCCGCTGCTTCTTCTGGGAGGGCTGGTCGAGGGAGAAGGTGGGCATTTCGATATCGAAGGAATCGTCCTCCTTCACGGTCAGGCGCACCTTTGCGGGCTTGCCGAACATGCCGAAGAGGCCGGGGCTGCCCATTTCGATAACGCTGGTTTCTACCTCGTCAAGGGTCTTACCAAGCTCCTTCAGGCCGTTCTGGATGGCGTCCTTCACGGTCTTTCCGCTTGCTTCAATAAATCTGTTCA
>CAYWLE010000246.1:0-2645 GCA_964458825.1 uncultured Oscillospiraceae bacterium
CAGACCTGCCAGCGTGATGATGGCGGTGCCATGCTGGTCGTCATGGAAGATTGGGATATCGCACTTGTCCTTCAGCTTCTGTTCGATTTCGAAGCAGCGGGGAGCGGCAATGTCCTCCAGATTGATGCCGCCGCAGGAACCGGAGATCATGTACACAGTGTTCACAATCTCGTCCACGTCCTTGCTCTTGATGCAGATGGGGAAGGCGTCCACATCGCCAAATGCCTTGAAGAGCACGCACTTGCCCTCCATAACGGGCATGCCTGCCTCGGGGCCGATATCGCCCAGACCCAGCACCGCGGTGCCGTCGGTCACAACCAGGCAGGTGTTCCAGCGACGGGTCAGCTCATAGCTCTTGTCGATATCCTTCTGGATCTCCAGACAGGGCTGTGCAACGCCGGGGGTATATGCCAAGGACAGGTCGTCCTTGGTGGATACGGGTACGCGGGACACGATCTCGATCTTGCCCTTCCACTCGCCATGCTTGCGAAGGCTCTCTTCTGCGTAATTCATGCCAGTACTTCCTTTCTGTAGCAAATCTCCTATAACGAATGCCAAAGCGCAATTATTTGCATCATATATTATAACATGAATACATAGGAATTGCCACCTGTTTTTCCAACAAACTTGTAAAAAAGCAGGAAATTAGCCCTCCTGCATGTGGTTGCGCCGGAAACGGGAGGGCGATTGTCCGGTTATGCGGGTAAATACGCTGATGAAATAGTTGTAATCGCTGAAGCCGCATGCCTCCGCCACATCGTTCACCCGCATCTCCGGCTGCTCCGTCAGCAGCTGACGCGCCTTATCAATGCGCAGCGAGCGTATCTTCTCCGCAATGCCCATGCCATAGCGCTGCTTGGATAGGGAATAGAGCTGCGTCTTGCCGATCTTCAGCGCCTGGCACAGCGCCTGCGCCGTCATTCCCTCGGTAAAGTGGCTGCGGATGTAGCTGTCCATCTGCTCCGAGATGTGATCCTCCTTCAGGGTCGCCATCTTTTCCAGCGTAAGATAGGAAGCGATGCCGTGCAGGATGTGGGTGGCGGAGTGAAAGTAATCCTCCGAAACCAGCGGCATGCGCGCACAGGCGTCGCGCAGCAGGCTCGCATCTATGCCCAGCGGCCCGCAGCAGCGCTCCACGCTGGCAAAGGCTTCCTCATAGCTGTCATAAACCAGCGACTGACCAAGGATCAGGTAGCCGGCCAGCGTGTTCTGCACGTAAAAGGGAACCACAGCCTCCATCAGCCCCGCATGGCAGCGGTAGGGCTGCACCCCGCTGTGGCGCTGCGCCACGGCGCGGGCACAGGCGAGCGTATCGCAGCTGCGGCAGGCGTCCTGCATGCCCGATGCTCGCAGCAGCATGCATAGCGGCGTGCCTTCCTCCGGCACATAGGTCAGCTCCCGCTGGTCGCTGTCGAATACGGTTATGCGTATCTTCGCCAGCTTGTAAAAGTCCCGCAGCAGTGCGTTGAGCTTGTCAAAATCAAATACCGGCCGCATGCCTTTCCCTCCCAAGTGTGCCTCTGCCTGCCCCTGAGCAGCCTGCTTTTTCTGGCTGCCACAAAATATGGCTGCTGGCTGAAACTGTGATATTGTGCTGAATATGCGAACATATTCAAAGAAAAAACGAACAGATTCAACTATTATTTACGCACGGGTACTGTTATAATCAATGTAAAGAGAATGATATTTATTTTATACGATTTCGCTTGGATTGTCCATACGCAGCCGAAAAAAGCTATGCGCAATATCAAAATTGATAAGCTGATCCATGCGGCAGGCTCCGCAGGCGGTATATAAAGCAGCGCTTTATGCCCAAAGGGCATAAAATATAAAGGAGGAAATTTCCATGAAGAAAGTTCTCGCACTCGTTCTGGTACTCATGATGGTACTTACCGGCTCCGCTCTGGCGGCAGACCAGCTGGGCTTCCTGCCTCCGGCCATGACCAGCCCCTTCTATGCATCCTGCATCGATGGCGCTACCCCCGTTGCCGAGGCGCTCGGCTATGAACTGGTCGTTATGGCTCCCGAATCTGAGGATGACTACGCAACCCAGACTTCCATGATGGAAGACCTCATCACCCAGGGCGTGAAGGGCATCGCCGTATGCGGCATCAACCTCGATGCTCTGGCTCCCGCCATCACCCGCGCCAATGCGGCTGGCATCCCGGTGGTCATGTTCAACACCATCACCGAGATCACCGGCGCTGATGTGTATGCCTACTCTGGCTACAACCAGTACAACGGCGGCGCCAAGATCGCTGACTGGGTAAATGAGAAGACCGGCGGCAACGCCGTGGCAGCCATCATCGAAGGCCTGCCCTCCGACTTCACCACCCAGCGTATGGGCGGCTTCGTAGATCGCTGCGCAGAGGCATATCCGGGCATCACCGTGGTTGCCACTCAGCCTGGCGACTGGGTACGTGAGAAGGGCATGAACGCCGCTATGGACATGATCCAGGCGCATCCCGAAATCACCGTGATCTATGGCCTGTCCGATGAAATGGCTTTGGGCGCTGTGCAGGCATGCAAGCAGCTCAACCGCACCGATATCATCTGCGTCGGCCTGGACGGCAACCCCAACGCCTTCGAATCCGTTAAGGCTGGCGAGCTGACCGCTACCCTGGACTGCGGCCCCGTTGCCATCG
>CAYWLE010000247.1:0-2643 GCA_964458825.1 uncultured Oscillospiraceae bacterium
ATGCAGATCACCAAGAGCGTCAGCGGCGAGCGCAAGAACGAGGCTGAGCGCGGCACGGACACCATGGGCATGAAGCACTTCGTGCGCTTCGGTCTATACAAGATCAAGGGCTCGATCAACGTGCAGCTGGCGGAGAAGACCGGCTTCAGCCATGAGGATGCGCTGGTCATAAAGGAAGCGCTGCGCACGCTATTTGTAAACGACGCCTCCGCCGCCCGACCGGATGGTTCCATGGAGGTTGTGCGGCTATACTGGTGGGAGCACAACTGCAAGGATGGACAGTATTCCTCCGCGAAGGTGCATCAGCTGCTGAAGGCAAGGCTGAAGGAGGGTGTGGAGGCGCCGGCATCCATCGAGGATTATGAAATCACGCTGGACACCCTGCCGGAGCTTGCCTGTGAGCAGATAGAGGGCATATAGCATGACGGGCGACGCCATGCAGCTATCGGGCTTGCAGCACTTTGCCTATTGCCCGCGGCAATGGGCGCTGATCCATCTGGAGCAGCAGTGGCAGGAAAACGAGCGGACGGCGGATGGACGCATATTTCACGGCAATGCTCATGAGGGGCTGAGCCATGAGCTGCGCGGCGACGTGCTGATACTGCGTGGATTGCGGGTATATTCGGAAAGGCTGGAGCTGAGCGGAAGCTGCGACGTGGTTGAGTTTCACCGCAGGTCAGTCGGCGTGCTGCTTTCCGGCTTTGAGGGAAGGTGGCTGCCCTATCCTGTGGAATACAAGCGTGGCAAGCCAAAGGAGAATGATGCAGATCGCTTGCAGCTATGTGCGCAGGCGATCTGCTTGGAGGAGATGCTGCTGTGCGACATCCCCGAGGGTAGCCTTTATTACGGGGAAACACGCAGGCGGGAGATAGTGGCTCTGGATGCCGGCTTGCGGGAGAAGGTACTGGGCATGCTGGAGCAGATGCGCAGGTATTATCATACCGGACATACGCCCAAGGCACGCAGGCACAAGGGCTGCAACGCATGCTCGCTGCAGGAGATATGCCTGCCGAGGCTTGGTTCTTTGGCGGATGTGGAGAGCTACATTCAGCAGCGGATGGAGGATGAGAGATGAGGAAGTTGCTCAATACGCTCTACATCACCAGCGAGGATCTATTTTTGTCCTACAGCAACGAGAACGTGCTTGTGAACCGTGGCTCGGAGGTTTTAACGCGGCTGCCGCTGCTGAATCTGGAGGGGATAATCTGCTTTTCTTATGCGGGTGCAACGCCCGCGCTGATGGGGGAATGTGCCAAGCGAGGCATACAGCTGAGCTTCCTGACGCCCAACGGCAGGTTTCTCGCCCGAATAAACGGCATGACGCAGGGCAACGTGCTGCTTCGACGGGAGCAATATCGCATTGCGGACGATGAGGCTCGAAGCTGCCTGCTTGCCCGAAACATGATCTGCGGCAAGCTATTTAACAGCCGCTGGGTGCTGGAGCGGGCGCTGAGGGATCATGCGCTGCGGATCGATCAGGCGCGGGTGAAGGCTGTGTCGGAGCAGCTACAGCGGCTCGGGCGGCAGGCGCGCACCATTGCCGAGCTGGACAGCCTGAGAGGCTTGGAGGGTGAGGCTGCGGCGCGATACTTCAGCGTGCTTGACGAAATGATACTCAGCCAGAAGGAGAGCTTCAAATTTGGCGACCGCAATCGCAGACCGCCGCAGGACAGGGTAAATGCCATGCTATCCTTTGCCTACACGCTGCTTGCAAACGACTGTGCCGCCGCGCTGGAGGCTGTGGGCTTGGATGCATATGTGGGCTTTCTGCATCGCGACCGGCCCGGGCGGCGCTCCTTGGCGCTGGATCTGGAGGAGGAGCTGCGCGCACCCATAGCCGACCGGCTGGTGCTGACGCTCATCAACAACAGGAGCATACAGGACAGGCATTTTGAAAAGCAGGGCAGCGGTGCGGTATTTCTCAGCGAGGAGGGCAGGCGCTTATTCCTGAAGCACTGGCAGGAGCGGAAACGGGACGAGATCACCCATCCATTCCTGAAGGAGAAAATGCCGTGGGGCTTGGTTCCCTATGTGCAGGCGCTGCTGCTTGCACGCCATATCCGCGGCGATCTGGATGGCTATCCACCGCTGATGTGGAAGTGAGGGAGGGTGAGGAGCTTGCTGATACTGATTACCTATGATGTAAACACCACCACTCCGGCTGGAAGGCAGCGGCTGAGAAACGTTGCAAAGAAATGCGTTGCCCATGGAACGAGGGTGCAAAACTCCGTGTTTGAATGCGTGCTGGACAACAGCCAGTACAAGCTTTTCCGGCATGAGCTGGAACAGACCATAGACGCCAGCTGTGACAGCCTGCGATTTTATGTGCTTGGGAACAGGTACGAGGGCAAGGTTATCCATGTTGGTGCAAAGGAAACCTACAAGATCGAGGGTGAACTCATCTTGTGAGCGTGCGAAGGTGAAGCGCACATGAAAGCGCCGGCAGGTTCGCACCTGTTTTGGCTACCTTCTTGGCGGCATCCTTGCATGCGCATTCCTGAATTATGCCTTGGCTACCTGGGTACAGGAATGACTTTTGCGGAGATAGCCTAAAAACGGCATATGGTTTTTTGGATATTTCTGCTGTCTCTCCCCGCGAGGGGAGAGTGGATTGAAATGTAGAATGGGAGCGCGATCCAGAAA
>CAYWLE010000248.1:0-2633 GCA_964458825.1 uncultured Oscillospiraceae bacterium
AGGAGATCAGGCTCTTTTTCAGATCCCAGTGGTTGAGCAGCTTCATCGTCACCCGGGTGTCCTCGGCGGCGATCAGGTCGGCATGCTCTATTGCCTCGCGCATGCGGGGGCTGAGGTCACTGAGGTTTCCAATGGGCGTTGCCACAACATAGAGCTTTGGCATATTACCTCTCCTTCAGAATGTAAAACAGCTCGTTTTCGGAGGTGAAGCGCTCGGCAATTTCACAGTTTTCAGGCAGATGCGCCTCCATCCAGCGGGAATAATTTTCTTCCATGCCCACGTTCCGCCCGCCGAGGGTGCGCGTGGGGAAGGAAGCGACGATATACGCCGCATTGATCTGGCGCAGCGTTTCCATTGCCGCACCGCTCCTCTGGCGTTCCAGCAGCGGCAGTATCTTAAACAGCAGGCATACGTCAAAGCGCTTCCTCGGGATTGTATTTTCGCACAGCAGATCGGCGCATACGGCGTGAACAGGAAGCTTTGCAAACTTACCGAAGAGATTGACGGTTTCGATCGCCTGACCAGATATATCGGCGCCTTCCACCGAAATGCCCCGCGCACCCAGATAGATGGGGTTCAGCCCGCAGGCAAGATCCAAGATCGAAGCTGGTTGGCCGGTGGTTTCAAAGATCCGGGCATACATTGCATCCATGCGCTCGAGGGGCAGCCGTTCCCGCGTGGAAGCGTGCCGCTCCAGCGCGCGGTGAAGGTCTTTGTCCTGATGACCGGCGGTGATCCACTGCATCATATCATAGTAACAGCGTCCCGCTTCATCACGGCTCAGAAATGCGCCGGTAATGCCGTGCAGCTGTTCGCGAGCGGCCTTTTCAGCATCCTTGGGCTTTTTGTATTTTTGCATGCATTCATCGAAGACGCGGCGGATGGTATCGGGGCAAATATCCTGATATTTCTTTGAATGCAGCAGCTTTTCCAGCAATTGTTCATTCATCTCTCAGCAACTCCATCAGCCTTCCATAGAAGCGCAGGTTGTGCGCCGTGGCAAGCCGCATGGCGCTGGGATCGTTCACCTTGAAGAGGTGCTGCAAATAGGCGCGGGAGTGGCGGCGGCAAAGCTCGCAATCGCAGTTTTCATCCACCGGTCTGCCGTCGCGGGCGTGCTTATCGTCCATGGCATAGTGGAAGCGGTAGAAGCTGGCGTCGCCGCGCTGCACGGCCTGCCGGTTTGCACAGCCCTCGGCAAATACATAGAGCCGCTGGTGGCGCGCCTCGCGGGTGGGGATCACGCAGTCAAAGAGGGAATAGCCCATCTCCACGCACTTTACGATCTCCTCCGGGCGGCCAAGCCCCATGGCATACTTGATTTTATGATCCGGCATGGCGTCGGCAGCCATCTTCAATACGTCCGGGCGCAGCTCGCCGTTGGAGCCGAGAGGCCAGCCGCCGAAGCCATAGCCATCGAAGCCGATCTCCTCCAGCCTGCGGCCGCACTCCATGCGCAGCTCAGGATCGCTGCCGCCCTGCACGATGCCGAAGAGCAGCGGCCTGCGGGTGGCTTTGGACTGGCTGACCAGCTTTTCAAATTCCTCCTTGCAGCGCCTGCCCCACTTGACGGTAAGCTCCACGCTGCGGCGCTGTACCTCCGGCGGGTCGTCCGGATGGGTACACATGTCCAGCGCCATCATGATGTCGCTGCCATACTGAAACTGCACCTGAATGCACTTCTCCGGGGTGAAGCTGAGCTTTTCCCTGCCGCGGTCGGGGCGGAAGATGATTTCCTTATCGCGGATCTCGCCGTAATCGTTGTTTTCCCGGATGAGGGAATAGAGCTGGAAGCCGCCGGAGTCGGTGAGAACCACGCCCTCATAGCCGGTGAAACCATGCAGCCCGCCGAGGGACTTGATGAGCTTGGCGCCGGGCTTGGTCATGAGGTGGTAGCTATTCATTTCACAGCCAAATAAACCGGCGCGGTAAACATCGTCAAAGCTGCCTGCCCGAACTGCGCCATAGGTGGCGTCCGGGAAGAAGGCGGGAAGGGGCACGCGCCCGGATGGAGTATCCAAATGCTTCATATAAAAAATATCCTCATATTATAAAGAAACGCTCATAGCTTTTCCGCAATGCGCAGGCTGGCGCTGCGGCTGCGTGGGTTGGCTTGAAGCTCCTCCTCCGAGGCTGTGATGGGCTTGCGGGTGATGAGCTTGACCACCGGCTTCTTGCCGCAGACGCATACCGGCATGCCCTTCGGGCAGGTACAGGGATCGGCCATGCTGCGGAAGCAGTTTTTGATGATCCTGTCCTCAAGGGAGTGGAAGGTGATGATGGCGATGCGTCCGCCGGGGTTAAGCATGTCGGTAAGATCGCGCACGGCAGGTTCCAGAGGGTCAAGCTCGTCGTTTACGGCGATGCGCAGCGCCTGAAAGCTGCGGCGGGCGGGATGAGAGCCGTCCTTGGCGCGGAACTTCTTTGGTATGGCTGCGTCGATGAGCTTTACCAGCTCCAGCGTGGTTTCTACGGGCTTCTCCCGGCGACGATCGCAGATGACCCGGGCGATCTGCCGCGCCCAGTTCTCCTCGCCGTAGTCGCGCAGGATGCGGTTGAGCTCGTCCTCGCTCCATTCGTTTACGATCTCCCGGGCGGAGAGGGTCTGGCTCTGATCCATGCGCATGTCCAG
>CAYWLE010000249.1:0-2613 GCA_964458825.1 uncultured Oscillospiraceae bacterium
GGAGGTGGACATGCCCTGCGCATACCACTCGTTGGTATCCAGACCCTCCGGCTCCATGAAGATGGGATGGCGTTCCTTGTCCTTGAAGCGCACCACCTTGTCCTCGATGGATGGGCAGTAGCGCGCGCCGGTGCCGTTTATGCTGCCGGAATACATGGGCGCCCGATGCAGGTTATCCAGAATGACCCTATGGGTCTCCGGGGTGGTGTAGGTCAGGTAGCAGCGGGCGCGGTTTTTGAGGGCGGCAGGATCGGTCATGAAGGAGAAGGGCACGATGGGATCGTCGCCGTCCTGCGGCTCCATTTTGGAAAAATCGATGCTGCGACCATCGATGCGTGCGGGGGTGCCGGTCTTGAAGCGGCGAATGTCAAAGCCAAGCTCCATCAGGTTCTGGGTAAGCGCATTGGCAGCCAGCAGACCCTGCGGCCCGCCGTTCCAGCTGCACTCGCCAATGATGATGCGGCTCTTTAAGTATACACCGGTGCATATGATGGCTGCCCGGCAGGCGATCCTCGCGCCGGTGGTGGTTTCCGCTCCCACGACGCGATCCTTTTCCACAATGATGCGGCTCACCTCCGCCTGCCGCAGGTCGAGCCTCGGGCAATTGTCCACAGCGCGGCGCATGCGCCTCTGATAAGCCTTCTTATCTGCCTGTGCGCGCAGGGAATGCACTGCCGGCCCCTTGCCGGTATTGAGCATGCGGCTCTGGATGAATACATCGTCTATGGCGCGCCCCATTTCGCCGCCCAGCGCGTCCAGTTCGCGCACAAGATGCCCCTTTGCCGTGCCGCCGATGGATGGATTGCAGGGCATCATTGCCAGCGAATCTAGGTTCAGCGTCGTCAGCAGGGTGCTCAGCCCCATGCGCGCACAGGCAAGCGCGGCCTCGCAGCCCGCGTGCCCTGCGCCGATGACGATCACATCATAGCTATCCGTAAATTGCATGTCGATACTTCCTGATTTCTTTAGATTGGGAAAGCAAACTCCTCTACAACTATCATTATACAACGAATGCGAGCTTGGCTCAATTAAAATAAGAATATTTTTTCGCATGGAACCACGGGCATGCTTAGGCATACGGAGTAGCCGAAGTCAGCGGTTGACCTCAGGCTTGTCCGTTCGACAGAGAATATAATCGATGCTTACGCCATAGAAATCAGCCAATATAAGCAGAGCATCGGTGGTTGGGATGCGTTCTCCGGTTTCATATTTGGAGAGCAGCGCTTGTTCGATGCCGGTTTTCATTTGAAGGGCAATCTGAGTAAGCCCTCGTGCCTTGCGCAGCTTTCGCAGGTTGTTTTGCATAAAAATCACCAATGACATTTTGTCATATTAGCACTTGACAATTATGACAATTTGTCATAAAATCAAACTAAAGCATGATGTTGCTTCGTAGTTAAAGGAGGATTATGGTATGGCATTTCGGAGAGTTATCGGCTTGTTTCTAGCGTTGGCGGCACTGCTTTGCATGCTTCCCGTGGCGATGGCAGAAGGCTCTGCAGCCCCACAGCCAACGGCTGAACCTGTGTATACCGAGCTGGCAAGGGGAGCCAAGGGAGAAGAGGTAAGGCTTCTTCAGCAGCGGTTGAAGGATTTGGGCTATCTGACTGGAACAGTTGACGGCGATTTCGGCGGACAGACGGAGAGAGCCATATCCGCATTCCAGAACCAGCATGACCTGCCGGTTACTGGCGTTGCGGATGTTGCTATGCAGAAGCTGCTGTATTCTGCTGCTGCGCAGCAGGCAATTGTATATGAAAGCTTGGAGTACAAGGGAGTATCGCGTGATCCCGATGATTACGATGGACGCTATGTTCGGTTCAACGGCAAGGTATTGCAGGTAATAGAGGATGATGAATTTGTTGCCTTCCGCATTGCTTCCAAGGGAAACTATGATGATGTGGTGTTCGTCGTGATGATGATTCCCGAGCATTACAGCCGCATTCTGGAGGATGATAAGGTTGAGGTCAGCGGTCAGTATGCGGGTTTGTATTCCTATGAAACCGTGCGTGGCGATACGCTGACAATTCCCATGGTTCGTGCGGAAACGGTCATTCTGCGCTGATAGACGCAAGGCTTACAGATGCAAAGCAAGAACCTCGGCATATTCTATGCCGAGGTTCTTGCTTTTAAGAATATTTTTTCCCGCAGCCGCAGCCTTTTACCCATGTAACATTGACATTTTTTCTCGTCAATGCTATAATTTTCGGAGATTTATGGGTTGAAAAGGCTTTGCTGCGCAGCCCATAACTGCAAGCTGCGCCATAGCGACGCAAGACATGCCACCTGCAACATGCAACATGGAGGAAGATAATATCATGAATGCAAACATCAAAACCTACAACGACCTGCGGGCATTGTTTCTCAAGTTCTTTGAATCCAAGGGACACGCCGTGATCCCCAGCGCCTCCGTTATCCCGGAAAACGATCCCACCGTGCTCTTCACCACCGCGGGCATGCATCCGCTGGTTCCCTATCTGATGGGTGAAAAGCATCCCATGGGCACCCGGCTCACCGACGTGCAGAAGTGCATCCGCACCGGCGATATCGACGATGTGGGCGATCCCAGCCATCTCACCTTCTTCGAAATGCTGGGCAACTGGTCGCTGGGCG
>CAYWLE010000250.1:0-2611 GCA_964458825.1 uncultured Oscillospiraceae bacterium
CACGGCGCGCGCCGAGGTAAAGGCCCTGCAGGCGCAGATCAACCCGCACTTCCTATACAACACGCTGGACGCCATCGTGTGGCTGGCGGAGGCGGGACAGAGCCGGGAGGTTATCCACATCACCCGGGCGCTATCGGACTTCTTCCGCATCTCGCTGAGCCAAGGCAAGGATTGGATCCCCCTATCGGAGGAGATCAAGCACCTGACCGGCTACCTGACCATACAGAAGATACGCTACCGGGACATACTGGATTACGAGATCGACATACCCGAGGAGATCGGCCACGTGCAGGTGCTGAAGCTGCTATTGCAGCCGCTGGTGGAGAATGCCATTTACCACGGCGTGAAGCACCGGCGGAGACGCGGGCTGGTGAAGGTCACTGGCTGCGTGGAGGATGGCTGGCTGCTTTTGCAGGTGCAGGATAATGGCGCGGGCATGACCGCCGAGCGGCTGACCCAAGTGCGCGAGGGTTTGCGCAGCGACAGCCAGCAGACCACAGGCTACGCGCTGTTCAACGTAAACAAGCGCATCCAGCTATACTACAATCTGGCGCAGGGCATCGAGATCGAGAGCTGCGAAAACCACGGAACCACGGTATCGCTGAAGGTTCCCGTGCGTGACTGTGCCTGCGAGTGATCGGGCTTACTTTAGCGCGTTTAAGAGGAAAAGAGCATGTACAAGGTATTTCTGGTCGATGATGAAATCGTGGTGCGCGAGGGCATCCGCTCTAACTTTCCATGGGAGGAGACGGATTTCGTGCTTGCGGGCGAGGCTCCCGATGGGGAAATCGCCCTATCCATGCTTCAGGATGTGAAGCCGGATATCCTCATCACCGATATCCGCATGCCCTTTATGGACGGGCTGGAGCTATGCCGTCAGGTGAGCCGCAGCATGCCGTGGATATACATCATTATCCTCAGCGGCTACGATGATTTTTCCTATGCCCGAGAGGCGATATCGCTGGGCGTAAACGAATATCTGCTCAAGCCCGTGAGCGGGCAGGAGCTGCGCACGGTGCTGGAGCGCATTTCCCAGCGCATAGAGGAGAACAAGCGCCGGCAGGCAAACTTCATGGCCTACCGCGAGCAGCTCGCCTCCACCAACCGCCTGCTGAAGGAGAAGCTGCTGACCGAGCTTTTCGGCGGAGCAAACAGCGAGCGCATATTAAAGAGCGCCCGTTCCATGCAGATGAACCTGCTGGCAAACCGCTATCTGGTGATGCTGCTATCGCCGGAGACAGAGACTGCCTCGGAGGAAGCGCTCTTCAATGCCCATCGGGTGCTGGAGCGGCTGGCAGAGGGCTGCGGCGGAGCAGCGCACCTATGCCGCAGCTTCTACGGCGGCAGGGTGGAATTTTCCCTGCTGGTGATGGGCGATACCGCCGCCGATCTGGATGAGCGCGCCTACGGGCTGGCGCAGTCCGCCCGCTACGATGTGGAGCGCTCCGCCGGACTACAGCTGCTGGTTGCCATCGGGCAGGATGTGGGCAGCCTGCATGAGGTGCCCAAGTCGCTGGGCAAGGCTAGGGAGATAATGGAAAGCCTCAAGCAGGCGCAGGACGGCAGCGAGCCTCGGTCCATCATGGGCGCGCAGGACATGGCGCTGGAGCCGAAGCTTTCCTTGGCGGACATGGACGCCGCGCCGGTGGCGGAGCAGCTCAAGTATGCAACCACGGCGGATGTGGACGCCATACTTGCCCGCTACGTGCAGGGCTTGGGCGATGCGGCGGCGCAGTCCATCATGATGGCGAACTACTTCTTTGTGGAGATGCTGCTCTCTGCCAGCCGCATCATAAAGGACAGCGACGGCAATCCGCAGGAGATCATTCCCGATGCCTTCCGCGCCCAGAGCAGCCTTCTGAGCGTGGACGAGGTGCTGCCCCTATGCAGGGACATGCTCAAGCGCGCCATACGCTTTCGGGACAGCCAAGGCTCCGCCCGCTACGGCGGCGTGATACGCAAGGCGCGATCCTTCATTGAGGATCACTATGCCGATTCCAACGTCACCCTGCACGATGTGGCTGCCCATGTGGCGCTATCCAACAACCACTTCTGCACCGTATTTTCGCAGGAGATGGGTGTGACCTTTACCGAATACCTCACCGCCACCCGCATCGCCCGCGCCAAGGAGCTGCTGACCACGACCGCCATGCGCACCAGCGACGTCGCCTATGCCGTGGGCTACAACGACCCCCACTATTTCAGCTATTTATTCAAGAAGAATACTGGGATGTCGCCCCGGGACTACAGGAAAGAGAAGCCAACATTACCCCCGAAAAAACATTTAACATAAAATCACTACACATAAATCAGAAAATATTCAACCTTTTTCCCGTGCAGCCAGCTGCACGGGTTTTATATTCCTAAAATACTGAACCAAAGACCGAAATCTGTTTCTTTCGGATTTGTGTACCTCTTTCTATAATAATAACATACGGGTGGAAGCCCGAAATTTGAAGGAGGATACTCACATGAAGAAACTGTTGACCCTCGTTCTGGCTCTGGTTCTGGTAATGGGACTGGCTGCCAATGCATCCGCACTGACCGTTGCTTTCTCTCAGATCGGTCAGGAATCCGACTGGCGTACTGCTAACACCGACAACGTATGCGC
>CAYWLE010000251.1:0-2552 GCA_964458825.1 uncultured Oscillospiraceae bacterium
ATACAGAACTACGTAAAGGAGCATACCGCTCCCTACAAGTATCCCCGCATCGTGGTCTTCCGGGATGAGCTGCCCAAAACCATCAGCGGCAAGATCCAGCGCAACCGCCTGTAAGACGCGCGTATCGCAGGCCGCCTCAAGTTTTGCATGAATGTTCGTAACCAGCCGAACATTCATGCTTGACAGGCGGCGGCATATCGTTTATCATAAGTACAATCAAATTGGTGCGAGGGATTCGCACATGGAAAAGCGATGACGAAGAGGACTGCATTTTCCCTTCCTCAGAGAAGTGGCGGTCGGTGCGAGCCACGGTAATGGGGCATGCTGGTTTGTAGCTTCTGAGCTGGAAGGAAGAAAGCCGGAGCCTGCAATTATTGCGGCTATGCTGTGGCTGCATGGTTTTTAAGCAGCCATGGGTGCGGCGGCAAGTAGACCCTTCCCGTGATTGCTGCGTGAATGCATAGGGCTTGATGGAGCCCAAGAGGGGCGATGGTTTGCATCGCAATTTGAGTGGTACCGCGGGCAGTATAAACGATAATATACGCTCGTCTCAAAGAAAAGCATTCTTTGGGGCGGGCGTTTCTGTTTGCCCCTGCCAAGGGAGGAGCAGCTATGGCACAAATTTCCGGTCTGAACTTCAAGATTCAAGAGATGGCCCATCGTATCCGCGAGCTGCGGGAAATCGAGGGCTACACCATCGCCGAGATGGCGAAAAAGACGGATGTAAGCGAGCAGGAGTATATGGATTGCGAGGCCGGTCGCTCAGATCTTGCCTTTGCCTTCATCTACCGCTGTGCGCTTGCCTTCGGCGTGGATGTGACGGACATCATTCAGGGCTCCAGCCCGAAGCTCCAGTCCTTCACCGTGACCCGCGCCGGCGAGGGTCAGCGCATCGAGGAAGCCCACGGCATGGTTTACCACAACATGGCTTGGGCTTTCCGAAACAGGATCGCCGAGCCGCTGTATGTGGAGGCCGCCTACAGCCGCGAAGCCGAGTATGGCGATATCGAGCTGACCACCCATGAGGGGCAGGAGTGCGATATCGTGATCGAGGGTCAGCTTAAGGTGCAGATCGGTGAGCACAGCGTGATCCTCAATAAGGGCGACTCGGTATACTACGATTCCAAGGCTCCCCACGGCATGGTTGCCGTCGGCGGGCAGAACTGCCTGTTCTATGCCATCGTGCTCAACCCCTCCGGCGAGCCGATACCGGAGCTTTCCAGCGACACGCCCAGCCTTCAGGCGAGCGCGCCCGCCCAGTATGAGGGCACGCAGCAGCGCATCTGGCACCACTACATCGATGTGGAAAAAAACGAAAATGGCACGCCGGTGAAGATCAGCTTCAAGAACCACGAGCATTTCAACTTTGCCTTCGATCTGGTGGACGCCCTTGCCGAGCGCGAGCCGGAGAAGCTGGCGATGCTCCACGTATCCAAGGACAAGACCGAGCGCCGCCTGACCTTCCGGGATATGAAGCGCGCCTCCGCCCAGTGCGCCAATTATTTCAAGGCGCTGGGCATACAGAAGGGCGACCGGGTGCTGCTCATCCTCAAGCGGCACTACCAGTTCTGGTATGCCATGCTGGGTCTAAACAAGCTGGGCGCCATCGCCATACCGGCAACCAACCAGCTGCTGGAAAAGGATCTCACCTACCGCTTTCAGGCGGCGGGCGTGAGCGCCGTGATCTGCACCGCAGACGATGGCGTGCCCCATCAGGTGGAGCTTGCCGAGCAGAAGTATTCCGGTCTGAAGCACAAGCTGATCGTCAATGGCAGCCGCGAAGGCTGGCGGAGCTTTGATGAGGAATATACCATGTATTCCTCCCGCTACGATCGCAGGGAGGATGCGCCCGGCGGCGATGATCTGATGCTGATGTTCTTCACCTCCGGCACCTCCGGCTATCCCAAGATCGCGGCGCACAACTATAAATACGCGCTGGGTCACTTCCATACCGCCAAATATTGGCACTGCGCCAACCCCAACGGCCTGCACTTCACCATATCCGATACCGGCTGGGCAAAGGCAATGTGGGGCAAGCTCTACGGCCAGTGGATGGCCGAGGCGGCAACCTTCGTATACGATTTTGACCGTTTCGACGCCGCCGATATACTGCCCATGTTTGCCCGCTACCACATCACCAGCTTCTGTGCGCCGCCCACCATGCTGCGCATGATGATCAAGCAGGACATCAGCAAGTACGACCTCTCCTCCGTGCAGCACATGACCACCGCCGGCGAGGCGCTCAACCCGGAGGTTTACCGCCAGTTCGAGAAGGCAACCGGCCTGCAAATACTGGAGGGCTTCGGTCAGAGCGAGAGCACGATGATCATTGGCAACATGATCGGCGCGCCCCACAAGATTGGCTCCATGGGCAAGCCTGCGCCCATCTATGATGTGGATCTGATCGACGCGGACGGCAATTCCGTGCCGGTTGGCGAGACGGGCGAGATCGTGGTCAACGTGAAAAACGGCGCTCCCTGCGGTCTGTTCGTGGGCTACTACGGCGACGAGGAAAAGACCCGCGAGGTTTGGCACGACGGTTACTACCACAC
>CAYWLE010000252.1:0-2541 GCA_964458825.1 uncultured Oscillospiraceae bacterium
AAACCTTCCGGCGCGGCTTGCGGCCACGGGGACGGCGTACGCGATCTTCAGACATTTTTCGTTCCTCCTTACAGATTCAAGAAGTGGGTAAAGACCCGACTCAGAACGGAAGCTCGTCGTCGTCAACCTCCATGAAGTCGCCTGCCGGTGCCGCCTGTCTGGGCGCGGAGGCTGCTGCGGGCGCGGAATAGGAACCGCTGCGCTGCTGGCTGCCTTCATCGCGGGAACCAAGAAATTCGACATTATCGGCAATGATCTCGGTGACATAGCGCTTCGTGCCGTCCTGCGCATCATAGGAACGGGTCTGAATGCTGCCCTCCACCGCGACCTTGCGGCCCTTGGACAGATAGCGGGCGCAAAGCTCCGCCGTCTGCCGCCAGCATACGATCTGCAAAAAGTCCGCCTCACGCACTCCCTGCGCATTGGCAAAGCGGCGCTGCACGGCCAGCCGGAAGCTGCACTGGGCAATGCCGGACTGGGTGGTGCGGCTCTCAGGATCGCTGGCGAGATTACCGATCAGAATAGCTTTGTTCATAGTTGAGCACCTGCCTTATTCGGCTTCAGACTCAGGCTTCTCGTCGTCTACTACGACGGCTGCTGCGGGAGCCTCAACGGGGGCTTCTGCGGCGGGAGCTGCATTCTCGCGGGGCTTGATGGGCTCGCGCTTTGCCGGCAGCTCGCCTTCGTAACGGATCACGAGGGAGCGAAGAACCTTGTCGCTGATCTGGAAGTTACGTTCCAGTTCCTTGGGCAGCTCGGAGGGCGCCTTGATGTACATGAGCACATAATAACCCTCGGTCTTGTAATTGATGGCATAAGCAAGACGACGCTTGCCCCACTCATCTACGCGGTCGATTTCGCCGCCATTCTTCTTGACCAGATCGGAAAAACGATCGATCAGCTCTACGCGGGCGCTGTCTTCCAGCGCTGCGTCAATAACGTACATGACTTCGTACTGATTCATGTTTTTCACCTCCTTATGGACTTCGGCCACGGCGGTTACCCGTGGCAAGGATGCGCCAATAACTGATTATAGCTATTTTCAAACCAAAATCAAGGGCAGAAATGTGAAGTTTTTGTATTATTATCGGCTTTTAAGGGCTTTGCACGGCATTTTTGCTGCACCGGCACGAAAAAAAGGCTTCCCTGCATCCATCAATCTCAGGGAAGCCGCGGATCATATCCAGTATTTATAGCTTTACCAGCGTCAGCCGGAACACATTGGCGCTCTCGCAGCCGGTGAGGCTCAGGTTTTCGCTGCTCATGAGCTGAAGCAGGCTGTTGGGCAGGGCATTGAAGATGAGGCTTGCGCTGCTGGCTCCGGTGGTTCCATCGGCGGAGGTCGCCATGTCCTGCGCGGAATCCTCCAGCGTATCGCCGTTTAGGCTCAGGTACATGCGGGTGGATACGGCCTGCATCGCCGGCACATGCATCGTCAGTATCGCCATGTAGGTGCCGCTGTAGCGTATGCGTATGCCTTCCTCATCACAGGAATAGTAGTTCGAGCAGGCGCTGGGGCTCAGGCACACGTTTTCACCGGCGGCAACCAGCAGCGGCGCGGCGGCGGTGAAATTGGCGCTGGAGCTGTTCAGCCGCGAGGCATATTCGGAAACGCCTGCATTGCAGCAGCCATAGCAGCCACAGCGGCGGTAGGAATTGGCATTGCAGCCGCAGCCGCTGCACAGCGCGGGCCCGCAGGGACCGGTGTAAAAGGGGAAGTTCTGGTAATACTGGTTGCCGCCTGCACAGCTGGGGCAGTGGGTCAGCGGCCCGGCAATGCAGTTGAGCGTGCCAAAGCAGCCGCAGGAGCTATTGGCGCTGTTCGAGCTATTTGAGCAATGTGAGCATGCCACGGAAAAGGACTCCTTTCGATATGGGATCAGTGCCATCCTATGCCGGGGGAAGCCCTTGGGTGCTTGCCTTGCAGGCTTGGTCGGCGCGCTGCAAGGCTCTTCCGGCCGATTTATTCTAATGCAATTCAATAAAGAAAAGGCAGAAAAAAAGCCGACACCCTCGTGTCGGCATAATCGGCTTTATTCTGTTTTGGTCTGGCTACCGCTTTGCCCGCTTGCAATGCACCTTCCAGTAAACCGGGATCATTTTTTACTCTCTGCCGACAGCCGCACCTTTGCTTGCAGAGCTGCCGGGGATCAGTTCTACGATCTATTTCAAAACATCGTCCGGGGCAAAGCAGTATACCATTTGCGTTTCAATGCTGTTCAATGGTATCGCCCCTTTCTCTTTCCTCGCAAAATACCTGTGAAGGTTCCTTGGTTTGCTCGGTCTTGCTATCCGAACAATGCGTTTTTTTATTGTTCGGTTTACCGAGCTTGAAAGCGACTCTGCGCTCAATGAACCTAGCTGAATCCTTTCAAAACCCTCTATCTTGGTTCGCCTTTATCATACCACGTTTGAAACCATTTGTCAACAAGTTTTTTACATAAGAGGGGGGACGTTCAGGGGCAGCGCCCCTGAAACCACGGGGACACGTTTAGGGGCGCTGCCCATATAACCCCGCTCAAGGGTGTGACACCCTTGAGA
>CAYWLE010000253.1:0-2491 GCA_964458825.1 uncultured Oscillospiraceae bacterium
AGTTCGACGAGACCATCGAAATCTCCGTTCGCCTGGGCGTTGACCCCCGCCATGCTGACCAGCAGGTTCGCGGCGCTGTGGTTCTGCCCCATGGCACCGGCAAGACCGTTCGCGTTCTGGCCTTCGTCAAGGAAAACCGCATCGAGGAAGCCAAGGCAGCAGGCGCTGACCTGATCGCTGATGACGAGATCATCAAGAAGATCCAGGGCGGCTGGTTCGAGTTCGATGCCTGCGTTGCCACCCCCGATATGATGGGCGTTGTCGGCCGTCTGGGCCGCATCCTGGGCCCCAAGGGCCTCATGCCCAACCCGAAGTCTGGCAGCGTATCCCCTGACATCGCCCGCATGATCGGCGATATCAAGGCTGGTAAGGTTGAATACCGCGTCGATAAGACCGCTATCATCCACTGCCCCATCGGCAAGGCTTCCTTCGATGCTGATAAGCTCACTGAGAACCTGCGCACCCTGATGGAGGCGATCATCAAGGCTCGTCCCGCAGCAGCAAAGGGCGCTTATATTAAGTCCGCCGTGCTGTCCTCCACCATGGGCCCCGGTATCAAGCTCAATTCCCTGAAATTCTGATCTTTATAGATAGATTTCCAAGCCCCTCCGAACAGGAGGGGCTTTTTCAAAGCAGAGGGGCAACAAACAAATGGAAACCCTGCCGCAATAAATAAACATAAATCGCTTGACGAAAAAAAGCTTTACGAAAACTGTGGATCGGATTATCTTGTTGCTGAGCTTGTTATTCTCTCACGATTGTCCGCAGGAAAGGGAGCCAAATGTGAAAAAATTGAAGGCTGCAAAAATCTTTTTATTATTCATTATTTCTGTGCTGCTGTTGGGTGGCAGCGCTCTGGCGGAAGATAATCTTCATGGCAATGATGTAGAGTGCGATCATATAATCCCCTCTGGCAGCGAGCTACAGTATATCGTGCTCGAAATGGATGATCCGGATTATCTGAACAAACATATCTGCGGTAAGTGCAATGAAAAAGTTGAGCATGAATGGATATACAAGGGCTTGTTCTTGCGGAAGCATGAGTGCACCGGTTGCACTATCGTAGAATGGAGTTGCGTGTGGGATGCAAATGGCGTATGCAAGGCGATGGGGAATGGCTGCGATAAATGCCAGCACCTGAACTATACCTTCGATGGCGCGAACCATAAGTGTTTGGCTTGCAATCGTGAATATGGAGCTGACGAGCACGTATTCGATACGGATGGCAAGTGTCGGGCAAAGAGCTGCACTGCGAAATGCAGCCATGCGTATAGTGAGAAAAATCCGGGCTATTGCACTGTTTGCGGCATGAAGCACGATTGCGAAGCGTTGAAGCTGTGGAGCTCCACTACCGGCAAGTGCATCTGCTATACGCCGCATAACTGCGTGCAATGACAAGACGGCGTGTGCAGCGTGTGCAAGTATCCGTGCCAGCATGACATCCGCTATGAAGGTGATATTGCTACAAAACCCTTTCCGCTCGAGAAGACAAATAAGGATTATTTGAACCTCCATGTGTGCTGCTCTTGCAACCAAAGAGTGCCGCATAATTGGATATTGATGCTCGGTGACCGACATTGGTGCAGCAAATGCTATCTCGATGTATACGAACATCTGCCGGACGAAAATGGCAAGTGCAAGGCGGCGGACTGCGGCTATGTGTGCCGGCATACGGGCAATTGGGATTCAACTACCGGCACGTGCAAAGTGTGCGGCTTCGAACATGCGCATATCGAATATATAGAGGTGGATGGAATCTGCTATGGCTGCGTCGTCTGCGGCTTCGCACACACCCACGGCGCTTGGAAGAAGGTCGATGGCAATGCCGAGCAGCATCAGTGCGGCTCGGAAACCAACTGCCACTATCTGGGAAACCACTGCTGGAATAACGGCAAATGCACGGAAACGCTCTGCGGCTATACCTGCACGCACGACACCGCCAAGGGCTGGACTTGTGATGAAACCACCGGCGCCTGCAATACCTGCGGCGTAAGCCACGAGCATGACCTGAAGGATGGTATCTGCCAGACCTGCGGCTACATCGCCTGCAACAAGGTGCTTGCAAAACAGCAGGAGGTAGCTAAGCTGCCCCATACTGAGGTGATCGATAATGCGGTCGCACCCACCTGTGCTGTCGCTGGCTTGACCGAAGGCAAGCACTGCTCTGTCTGCGGCGCAGTGATCGTGAAGCAGGAGGTTATTCCGGCAACCGGCCATAGCCTGATCGGCGGCTACGATCCCAAGCAGCACGCCATCTCCTTCCACTGCACCAGCTGTGGCTACACAAGGAAGGCCTCCTTCGCGTCCATCTTTTAAGCAAACCGAACCAACCAAGCAAAAGGCTCCCTCCAATTGGAAGGAGCCTTGAACCTATCCCAAGAAAATCCCCTCCATTTGGAGGGGATAAGTAGCATATAAGCCAATTTATCCTTGCAAATCAATCCCTCGAAAGGATGGTTTTTTCGGTTTCGGCGTCGAAGAAATGCAGGCG
>CAYWLE010000254.1:0-2463 GCA_964458825.1 uncultured Oscillospiraceae bacterium
TTGGCAATGCCGCCCAGCACGCCTGCGCCGGCGAGGGCAATGATGAGCACCGCAGAGAAGAGCATCTTCACCGTCATGGTCATTACCGACAGCACGAAGCTGCGCGCGCTCTCCCGGGGCTTAAAAAGTGCATATTTGAAGCTCATACTTCCTCCAAGCTATACTACTGCAATTATATCAGCCTAATTATAGCATACAATTGCGATTTATGCGGTGCTTTTCTTTGTTATTTTAATGAATAAGCAGGATTTTTACCGATTTTTTGCCCGGAAACGGGCGGTATTTGCCCGGATGGGCGGCGGGACATTTGACATTCGTGCCAGTCTGCGCTAAAATGGTTTCTATAAGAACAGCTATATCCGCTGGATGGATATGCTGCTTGACGAAGCAACAACGGTTTGATCGTATAAATGTAATGATAATTGGAGGAAGCTAAGATATGTGCGGTATTGTTGGATATGTGGGCAATATGCAGGCGGCGCCCATACTGCTGGATGGACTGAAGAAGCTGGAGTATCGCGGCTATGATTCCGCCGGTCTTGCCGTGCGCGACGGCGATGGCGATATCAAGATTGTGAAGGCAAAGGGTAGGCTCAAGGAGGTCGAGGAAAAGACCGATAATGGTCGCGCGCTCGCCGGCTGCTGCGGCATCGGTCATACCCGCTGGGCCACCCATGGCGAGCCGAACACCGTGAACGCCCATCCCCACCACAGCGATGATTACTCCGTGGTTGCCGTGCATAACGGCATCATTGAAAATTATCAGGAGCTGCGGGAGAAGCTGCTCAAGCATGGCTATACCTTCTACAGCCAGACCGATTCCGAGGTCGCCACCAAGCTCATTCACTACTACTACAATAAATACAAGTGCCGTCCCACCGAAGCCATGGCTCGCAGCATGATGCGCATTCGCGGCGCCTATGCGCTGGCGGTGATGTTCAAGGATTATCCAAACCAGATATTCGCCACCCGCAAGGAAAGCCCGATGGTAATCGGCGTGTCCGAGAGCTCGGTTTATCTGGCTTCGGATGTGCCTGCGATTCTCAAGTATACCCGCGACGTATATTACATGGATCAGATGGAGATCGCCTGCATTGGCAGGGAGGGCGTGCAGTTTTGCACGGTGGATGAGGAACCCATCGAGAAGCAGCCCGTCGCCATTACTTGGGATGAGGAGGCTGCCGAGAAGGCTGGCTACGAGCATTTCATGATCAAGGAGATACATGAGCAGCCCCGCACCGTGCAGGATACCATCAATTCCATCGTGCATGATGGCAGGATCGATTTTGAAAGCGCCGGTCTTAGCGAGGAGCGCGTGCGCTCGCTGGAGCAGATTTACATCGTTGCCTGCGGCTCCGCCTATCATGTGGGCGTGACCCTGCAATATGTTATGGAGGATCTGGCTCGCATACCTGTGCGCATCGATATTGCCTCCGAGTTCCGCTATCGCAGACCGATACTGGCGAAGAACTCCATGGTCATCGTCATCAGCCAGAGCGGCGAGACTGCCGATAGCCTTGCGGCTCTGCGCGAGGCAAAGAAGCAGGGCGTGCCGGTGCTCGCCATCGTAAATGTGGTTGGCTCCACCATCGCCCGGGAGGCGGATCACGTGGTTTACACCATGGCTGGGCCGGAGATCGCCGTGGCGACCACCAAGGCTTACAGCTCCCAGCTCGTGGCCGGCTACCTCATTTGCATGCACTTTGCCCACGAGCGCGGCATGATCGACGACGCCAAGCTTGCCGAAATGATCGCCGAGCTTCAGACCCTGCCCGCCAAGATCGAGCGCGTGCTGGAGGACAAGGAGCGCATCCAGTGGTTCGCTGCGAAGTTTGCCAATACTGTCGATCCCTTCTTCATCGGCCGCGGTCTGGATTATGCCGTGGCGATGGAGGGCAGCCTGAAGGTGAAGGAGGTCAGCTACATCCATTGCGAGGCATATGCCGCCGGCGAGCTTAAGCACGGCACCATCAGCCTCATCGAGGATCAGACGCTGGTCATCTGCATCCTCACGCAGGAGCAGCTCTATGAAAAGATGCTCAGCAACATTGTGGAGTGCAAGAGCCGCGGCGCTTACCTCGTGGGTCTTACCAACTATGGCAACTACAATGTAGAGGATACCGCCGATTTCACCATTTACATTCCCAAGACCGATTCCCACTTCGCTGCCAGCCTCGCGGTGATCCCGCTCCAGCTGCTGGGCTACTATCTGAGCATCACCAAGGGCTTGGATGTGGATAAGCCCCGCAACCTCGCCAAGAGCGTGACTGTGGAATAATCAAAGATAAAAACCTGAGCGCCGATCAGCGCTTGGTAAAGAAGAAAGAGAAAAAAGAAAGAGAAAAAAAGAAAGAGAACACCCCTCCGCAGGAAGATGATCGCGGAGGGGTGGTTTTGCATCAACCGTGCGTTGCACAAACGTTGCACAAATGGATTTATAAATCAGACGGTTCAGGCATAAAA
>CAYWLE010000255.1:0-2449 GCA_964458825.1 uncultured Oscillospiraceae bacterium
AACCTGCCGCGCTCGATATAGCTTAGCGCTTTCATTTATTTTCCAGCCCTTCTGCCCATTTTGCAAGGTCAGCGCAGCTGACGGAGCTGATGAATACCTTGCCATCCAACAGCCTTGCACCCTTGCAGCTCGGCAACAGCTTTTCATTGGTCTTGCCCATATCGCTGCCGCCGGAGGTTGCAAACGGTATGATGGTCTTGCCGGTCAGATCATAGCCTTCAAGGAAGGTATTGATGATGGTTGGCGCGACATACCACCAGATCGGGAAGCCGATAAACAGGGTATCGAACTCAGCCATATTGCCAAGCCTGCCGGCGATGGCGGGACGGGAGGCAGGATCGTTCATCTCGATGGTGCTGCGAGATTTCTTATCCATCCAATCAAGGTCTGCCTTTGTATAAGGCGTGTCCGGCTCGATCTCATAAAGCTCTGCGCCGATTGCCTCGGATAATTTCTCCGCCACCTTTGCGGTCACTCCGCTTGCAGAGAAGTATGCAACCAATTTTCTGCTCATGATATAGCCCTCCATTTATTCTCCCAAATATGTCTTGCAACTGCTCATATTTTGCCCGTAATTGCGCATGATGTCAAGAGGCTAAAGGAAAATGCAGGAAAATGTTTCATGCATGCTTGCACACGATGGTTCTGGGATTTATCCATATTCCGATGAGGCAGATACAGGAGCAGCACGGTCACAGCGCCCTTTCCACGGCAGCCAACATCAGCGCGTCTTTGGATGCATCTGTGCTGCGCATATATATTTTTGGTTAATTAGTATCTGGTACTTGACTTTATCGCTTTAGCGTGGTATCATACTGCCATACTAAAAACAAAGGAGCGAAAAAACATGAAAAAGATCGTTGCATGGCTGCTTATGGCGCTGATCCTTCTGTCTTCGGAAGCGCTGGCCGAACAGGCGGAGGGCGTAGTTATCGATTGGAGCGTGCGTTACGCCTATGCTGAAATTGAAGACCAGCTCAAGAGCATAAATGCCGTCTACCCCGAGATCACCAGTCTCTACCCCATAGGCAGAAGCTGGCAGGAGCGCTCCCTGTGGTGCATGGAGATCACTAACCCCGCTGTCGCCAAGGAAGAAAAAACCGGTATCGCCGTAATGGCGAATATCCACGGCGGCGAGCGTGAAAGCGCTGCCAGCGCCATGTACTTTGCATGGTGGCTGACCGAAAACAGCGCCTCCGACGAGGTGCAGGCGATCCTCGATAATTATACCGTATATGTTATCCCTGTGATCAATCCCGACGGCTACGAGCAGTCCTTTGTGTACAACACCCGCCCGAATCTGCGTCCCATGGACAATAACGGCGACGGCGTTCCCTTCTCGGATCCCTATGCCGATGTTGACGGCGACGGCTACATCGCAACCCTGTATCGCGGCGTTGCCGACAGCCAGCCCGACCCGCGGAAAACCGCTTCCTTCGGCATGGAAAGCCCCGATTGGGATAACAACGGTATTCTCGGCGACGATGCCCGCAACAGTGGCATCGACATGAACCGCACATTTGATTACCAGTGGAACCGCTTTGATATCGAAACTGTCGGCAGCGAAAACGGCGTCATAGGCTGCAACGCATGGTTCAGCGCCGGTAGCAGCGCCGCTACGGAGCCTGAAGTGCAGGCCGTGCAGAATTTCCTGCTCAATAATGAGATTGACGCGCTGGCCACCCTGCACACCGGTATTCAGTGCGTGCTCTATCCGTGGTGCTATCGCCCCTACGACGAGCAGACCGATTCCGGCGACATCCCCTACATGCAGGAAGTGGCTGCGAATATGGCTGCCGCATATCAGGAAACCACCGGCCGCGGTTTCTATTCCAAGTCCTCCTATGAGGATTATCCCACCTCCGCCGAGCTCATCGACTACGCCTATGGCCGCCTGAATATAAAGGCGTACACCATCGAGGTGTATAACGGCGGCAAGTCCAAATCCGGAGATATCTCCGAATGCAAATGGGAAAATACCCTGCCCGAAGCCAAGTGGGTATTCTACACGCAGGATCAGCTCGCCGACATGGGCTATGATCCGGCAAGCCTTACCGATAAAAAAGGCGTGGGTCTGGCTGAAGGCGAAGGTCTGTGGTTCTATACCTCGCCCACTGCTCAGATGGTCGACAAGACCCCCGAGGATCAGGAGCTCATGGCCGAAGGCTGCAAGGACGCGCTGCTGGTCATGATCGCCAGCGAGCCCTATGGCGAAGGCTATACAAAGCCTGAATATCTGAACTGGAACTAACCCAAAAAAATAATTGCCGCCGGAGCAAAAAAACAGCTCCGACGGCAATTTTATGATTAAGACCGGCGAATAAGCAAAGCAGTACAGCGTACTGGAGAAGCTGCTGCGAAATTTGGCTCTATAAAAGTAGGGGTACAAACCAAAATGAAAAGCAAAGTAGCTTCCGAACCAGTATTCTCCTCGCCGCTTGCGGCTATC
>CAYWLE010000256.1:0-2411 GCA_964458825.1 uncultured Oscillospiraceae bacterium
ATGGAAAACACCACCATGCGGAAGCCGGAGCCAAGCAGCGGAACCTCGAAATTGCCAATGAACTGCTTCTGATCAAGGAAGCGCAGCCACCACTCGCTGCACGCCACAAAGAGGAAGGAAGCGATGCAGCTGCCCGTGACGGAGCCAATGCCGCCGATCACCACGATCAAAAGTATCTCATAGGTCATGGCGGAGGTAAAGCTCTTTGCCTGCACGCTATTTGCATACATCGCCAGCATAGCGCCGCCAACGCCTGCAAAGAAGGAGCTGATGCAGAAAGCCCACTGCTTATGGCGGGCAAGGTTCACGCCCATTGCCTCGGCGGCGACCTCATCATCGCGGATGGCGATGAAGGCGCGGCCATAGGTGGAGCGAATGAGCAGCATAATGATGGCAATGCACACGCCCGCAATCAGGAAGGGAACCAGCGTGGATAGATAGACCACGACCTCGCCCTCGGCATTTCGAATGTTGAAATCATTGAAGGTGGGGAATAGACGCAGCATATTGGAGCCATTGGTGATGGCGCCCAGCTTATCCCACTGGAAGATGGAGCGCATGATCTCCGCAAAGCCAAGGGTAGCGATGGCGAGGTAGTCGCTCTTGAGGCGCAGCACCGGCAGGCCGATCAGCAACGCAAACAGCGCGGCAACCAGACCCGCAAGGATCAGCGCCGGGACGACCGGCAGCGCAAACTGCACAAGTCCGCCGTCATAATACTGGTAAACCACGGCTCTCTGGGCAACCGGTATGGTGAAAATGGCATATACATAGGCGCCAATGAGCATAAAGCCCGCCTGACCCAGCGAAAACAAACCGGTGAAGCCATTGAGCAGGTTCATCGATACGGCAACCAGCGCATAGGTAGCGCCCTTTTTCAGCACGGTAAAGAGCATGGATGTGGAGGGAACCATCTGCTCTGCAATAAACACGCCTGCGTAGATGGCGATGATGATGGCTGCGGTGATGATCGCGCCGCGCTTGTTTGTATTCTTCATATCGCTCACCTCACACCTTATCCGTAGTCTTCTCACCGAAGAGACCAGTGGGCTTGACGATCAGTATCACGATCAGCAGCGCAAAGGTAAATGCGTCGGAGAAGGTGGTCAGACCCAGCATGGATTTGGAAATGCCAGCCTTGATAAGGATGATATCCAGACCCTTTATCAGGTTTTCACAGATGCCAATGATGAACGCGCCCACCACTGCGCCGGGAATGGAGCCAATGCCGCCAAATACCGCCGCGACGAACGCCTTCAGACCCGGCATTGCGCCGGAGGTCTGTATAACCGTGGTATAATTGGTAAAATACAGTATAGAACCCACGCCCGCCAGGAAGGAACCGATGACGAAGGTGGTGGAAATAACGGAATTGATCTTGATGCCCATCAGGCGGCTGGTTTCAAAATCCTTGGAAACGGCGCGCATCGCCATGCCGATCTTGGTTTTGTTAATCAGCCATACCAGCACAACCACCAGCACCAGCGTAAGTATGGGCGTGACCACCGTAACCATCTTGGTCGTCGCGCCGAAGATATTCACAGAATCAGAAATGAAGGGTATGGTGGGATAATACTGGTTCAAGCCGCCGGTAATATACAGCACCAGATTCTGCAAGGTATAGCTCACGCCGATGGCGGATATCATGACCGACATGCGCGGAGCGCTGCGCAGGGGCTTGTAGGCGACGCGCTCGATCATGAAGCCGATAAACGCCGTCATAACCAAAACCAGCGGTATGGTGATATAGAGCGGCAGTCCGCTGGCGGAGAGGTAAACCATCAGTATGCCAGCCACCATAAATACATCGCCGTGGGCAAAGTTTATCAGGCGCAGTATGCCGTAAACCATCGTATAGCCGATGGCGATGAGGGCATACTGTCCGCCCACGGAAATGCCGCTGAGCAGATAGGGAAGTATCACAGAAAACATGAAGGAAGTCCTCCTTGGATCGGCACACGCATGCGCCTTTCTCGTTTGATCTTAAAACACGCATGCAGCGTGGGTAAAGACCCACGCCACAAGCGCTGATATTTCGGCTTTTGCAAATGGCAAATGGCTTAGTCCACGGTCTGCACAGCCACGAAGTCCCAAACGCCGTCGGTGGTGTTTGCAGTCTTGATGTAGCATGCGTCGCGGATGGCGTCGCCGATTTCGTCGAAGGCGATGGCGCCGGACACGCCCTCATAGGTGGTGGTCCACAGAGCCTCGTTCACGGCCTTGGAATCGATGCTGCCGGCGTTCTTGAGCGCCTCCAGAGCTACAAAGTATGCATCGTAGCCCATGGCGGTAACTGCGGCTACCATGTCGTTGCCGCCGTTGTTCTTCATGGCTTCTTCATCGCTGTTAAGCCAAGCCTTGATGCCCTCGTCGAATTCCACATTGCCGCCCTCCTGATAGAAGGTGGATAC
>CAYWLE010000257.1:0-2409 GCA_964458825.1 uncultured Oscillospiraceae bacterium
TATCAGCAGCTGCCCGCCGTGGGCTTCAACGGCATCCCCGTGGCGCTGCTGGCGGCCAATAACCCCATCGCGGTGATCTTCACCGGCATGTTCATGTCCATGCTGGATATCTCCGGCCTGCAGCTGACCAACCTGACCGCCTACAACGAATACATCACCGACGTTATCATTGCGGTGATCGTGTATCTGTCGGCATTCTCGCTGGTCATCAAGACCCTCATCAGCGGCAGGCGCAGGCGTGCGGCGTCCGCAGCGGAGGAAAGCAAGACCGGTGCGGCAGGCGGAAAGGAGGCACGGAAGTAAATGTCGTTCTTGATTCGTCAAACCCTGATCTATGCCGTTCCACTGATGGTTGTGGCGCTGGCAGGCATCTATTCCGAGCGCAGCGGCGTAATCAATCTGGCGCTGGAGGGTCTTATGATCTTCGGCGCATTCATCGGCGTGCTCTTTGTGCGCGTGGTGCAGCAGCTTGGGCTGTTTGATGCAGCAAAGGCTGCGGGCGATATCCTCGCCATGCAGGGCTTTATGCTGCTGGCGATGCTCTGCGCAGCCATCGTGAGCGCCATATTCTCGCTGCTGCTGGCCTTCGCAGCCATTAACCTCAAGGCTGACCAGACCATCGGCGGCACGGCGCTCAACCTCATGGCTCCGGCGCTGGTGCTCTTCCTCATCCGCATCATTGCCAACCAGAATACCCTGCAAATGTACAGCGGCGATTCCGCCGGCTGGTTCATGCTGAAGAAGAGCCACTTTGGTTACGGCAGAAGCGAGGAAATGGGCTTCCTCGGCGATACCTTCCTCAATAAGGTGTATCTGGCAACCTACATCTGCCTGCTGGTTTATGTGGTGCTGTCTATCATACTGTACAAGACCCGCTTTGGTCTGCGCCTGCGCTCCTGCGGCGAAAACCCGCAGGCGGCGGATTCGCTGGGCATCAACGTGGCTCGCATGCGCTATACCGGCGTCATCATCTCCGGCGCGCTGGCAGGCATGGGCGGCTTTGTATACGCCATGACCACGGCAAACTGCTCCTCCAATGGCGATGTGGCCGGCTTTGGCTTCCTCGCGCTGGCAGTTATGATCTTTGGCAACTGGAAGCCCCTCAATACTGCGGGCGCAGCGCTGCTCTTTGGCTTGTTCAAGTGCATCGCCGCCTCCTATGCCAGCTTGGATATCAATGGCGATGGCATTTACCTGCTCAAGGAGCTGGGCATCAATGCGAATTTCTATCGCCTGCTGCCCTACCTCATCACCCTCGTGGTGCTTGCCTTTACCTCCAAAAATTCCCGCGCCCCCAAGGCGGAGGGCATTCCCTACGATAAGGGATCGAGGTAACGAGCCAACCAACATAAACCAAGGGAGCCGCTCTCATAATGAGAGCGGCTCCCTTTATCGTCTGCCTTACAGCGGCTTCTTTTCTGGCTTGCCTGCCCGGCGGGGATACTTCTCCGGCGTGAGGGCTATCTTGCGGATCCAAGCCACGCGATGATCCCAGTCGCGCCCGGGAATGAAGACGCCGTCCTCCCGCTCAAACTGGCCGCCCAGCAGGCTGAGCGCGTTTTCCGCCTGCTGTAGCTCCTCGCCCAGCGTAGGTCCCTTCAGAGCCATCATGTAGCCGCCGAGCTTCACAAAGGGCAGCAGATATTCGCTCAGTAGGTTCAGTGGCGCGACTGCCCGTGCTGTGGCGATATCAAAGCCCTCCCGAAGCTCTGCCTTCCGCGCACCATCCTCGGCACGCAGGTGGATAGCCTTGGCATTGAGTCCAAGCGCCTCGATCACGCTGCGCAGGAAATCCACCCGCTTGCCCAGCGCATCCATCAGTACGATATGCACCTCCGGCAGGCAGATGGCAAGGGGGATGCCGGGAAAGCCTGCGCCGCTGCCCACATCAATGATCCGCTCGGCTCCCGCAGGCAAACCAGCCTTCAGCGGCAGTATGCAGTCCAGATAATTGCGATCCACTGCCTCGCTCGTTTCCTCCGGCACCCGGGTCAGGTTGAACCTTGCGTTGGCAGACAGCAGCATGCCGTGGTAGGCTTCAAACTTGGCTGCCTGCTCGCCGGACAGGGAAACGCCTGCCTCTGCTGCACGGCGCAGCATCAATTCGGTGATATTCAATGCCTTTTATTCCTCCGCATCCGGCTGAATGCCAAGGCTCCTCAGCCAGATCATCAATACGCTTATATCGCCGGGGGACACGCCGGGAATGCGGCTCGCCTGACCCAAGGACTTGGGCCGCTGCCGATCCAGCTTCTGCCGAGCCTCGATCCGCAGACCGGACATGCCGAGGTAATTTGCATCCTCGGGCAGAGGCACATTTTCCATCCGACGGAACTTCCTTTCCTCCGCCTGCTGGCGGGAGATGTAGCCCTCATATTTTACCTCGATCTCCGCCTGCTCCTTGATCTC
>CAYWLE010000258.1:0-2400 GCA_964458825.1 uncultured Oscillospiraceae bacterium
GGCGATGGAGGCGCGCTGCTATCGCGGCGGCGACGGCAGAACCAAGATGAAGCAGCTGCGCTTTACTTGGCGCGATGGCGTCGCCTGCGCAGCCATCGCACTGATGCTCTGTGCGGTGATCGTTGTCAACCGTGTGGCTCCTGTGTAAAGCCGTGATGGAAAATATGGATAATATGCGCAGGATACGCCTGACGATCGAATATGATGGAACCAACTATGCAGGCTGGCAGCGGCAGGCAAACGCCATGACCGTGCAGGAAAAGCTGGAGGCGGCGCTCAAGAGACTCACGGGGGAGAGCATCGTGCTCTTTGGAGCCAGCCGAACCGATGCGGGCGTGCATGCCATGGGTCAGTCGGCGCACTTTGACACGGCGAGCCATATCCCGGCGGACAAGTTCAGCTATGCGCTGAATACCATGCTGCCGCCGGACATACGGGTGGTTGCCTCGGCGGAGGCCCCCATGAGCTTCCATGCACGCTTTTCAACCAAGGGCAAGCGCTACCGCTACCTGTTTCATGCAGCCCCCCATGCCTGCGCCATCGGCAGGAACACCCATGCCCACGTGATCTATCCTCTGAATGTGGAAATCATGCACAGGGAGGCACAGGAGCTCGTTGGCGAGCATGACTTTGCCGCCTTTGCCGCCAGCGGTTCGGTGGTGAAGGACACTGTGCGGCGCATCTACCGTGCGGAAGTCACGCAGCAGGGCAGCGAGGTCTGCCTGATCGTGGAGGGCAGCGGCTTCCTCTATAATATGGTGCGCATCATTGCGGGCACCCTCGTGGGCGTGGGCAGCGGCAAGCTTGCCCCCGGAGCCTTCAGGCGTGCCATAGAGAGCAAAAACCGACTGGATCTCGGTGTGACCGCGCCTGCCCACGGGCTTACCCTGATGGAGGTCTTTTACGAGTCGGGCGACTTGACGCCTGCATCCAACGATGCGGAATAGGAGAAAATGATGGCGATCACCAATGCAATGCGCCTGCTGAAGCAGGCGGGGATACCCTACGAAACCTCGGAATACGAGGTGGATGAGAGCGACCTGAGCGGCGTGCATGCCGCAGCCATGCTGGGTATCGACCCGGACTGCATGTTCAAGACGCTGGTTGCCAAGGGTGAAAAGAAGGGTCTGCATGTGTTCTGCATCCCCGTGGCGGAGGAGCTCGACCTGAAGAAATGCGCGCAGGCGGCGGGGGAGAAGAAGATAGAGATGATTCACGTGAAGGAGCTTCTGCCCCTCACCGGCTACATCCGCGGCGGCTGTTCGCCCGTCGGGATGAAGAAGAGGTATCCCACGACCATGGACGAAACCGCCGTGCTCTTTGACAGGATCTATGTCAGCGCCGGTCAGCGCGGCGTGCAGCTGATCGTGAACCCCGAAAGCTTGGCCGCCTATATCGGCGCGGACTTTGCCGACCTTACCAAGCGCTAGCCAGCAAACCAATCAAACCAAACCAACCAAACCAGAGATAAAGCAAAGCGAGGGCATAGAGCTATGAAGGCTGTCCTGTTCGACTTCAACGGAACCCTTTACAACGATACCCTGTTTCACCTCCAGTCGTGGACGCAGTACCTGCGGGAGCGCTTTGGCTTTGACCTGACGGAGGAAGAGGTTCGCCGCCGCTGCATCGGCCCGGGCAATATGGATATCATGCATGATTTCTTCGGTCCCGACCTGCCGCTGGAAGCCTGCGAGATGTATTCGCGGGAGAAAGAGGTGTTTTACCGCTCCATATGCAAAAGCAAGCCGGAAAACCTGCGGCTGATGGATGGCGCGACGGAGATATTTGATCTGCTTGCCTCGCGGGGCATACCCTTTGTGCTGGCGACGGCTTCGCCCATCGAGAATGTGGAGTTTTATCTGAATGACCTCGGCTTGAAGAAGTGGTTTACCATGGATCGCATCGTCTACGAGGATGGAAGCGTGAAGGGCAAGCCCGATCCAGCCTTCTATACCGAGGCGGCGCGCCGGGCAGGAGCCTTGCCGGAGGAGTGCGTCATCGTGGAGGATTCCAAGACCGGCGTGGAGGCCGCCTTGGCTGCGGGGGCTGGCAGGCTGATCGTGATCGACCGTACCGCGCCCCGCGACTGGCTCACGGAAAGGCTGGATAGGGGAGATATCTATGCCCTGATCCATGATTTCCGCGGCTTCGAGCGCTATATAGACGAGGCTTTTGCAAACTGAAGGCTTGAATATCATCGAACAGAAACTGCTGCTCGGTGATATTTTATTTTTTTCACGCAGGCATAAGCGTAACAAAAAAACAATTGCACTGAGCGCCGAGTCTGTGATATAATAAAGAATGTATGATATACATGCGCCATGTGCGCATTTATGCCCGGTTCACGGGCGAGGAAAAGGAGGAAGAACCATGCAATATTCCCGCGAAGTTGAGGAAATG
>CAYWLE010000259.1:0-2397 GCA_964458825.1 uncultured Oscillospiraceae bacterium
GCGGCAACATGGTCAAGAAGATGATCGAGGCGCAGGAGCGCTCCATGAGCGGCGCTCGCTGAAATTGAAAAAGGCGGACGGGGGAGTAAGCTCCCCCGTCCTTTCGATTGGTTTTGATTGTTTGGATATCAGGCTCTGGATGCAGACCTGATCCTTATCCGCAGAAGATCGCCCTCGGAAACCTGCGCGCCGCAGACCATGCTGTAGATTTCACCGGGTCGGGCAGCCACGCCCACGGGCGCGCCCATGCCGTCGGCTATGTCGCGGGCGATGAAGCGCTCGTTCAGGCTGTCCGGGGAGAGAATCTCGATCTCGTCGCCCTCGAATATGCGGTTGCGCAGCTCCACGGCGATGCGGTCGCCGCGAACCTCCTGCACCACGCCAACGAAGGTCGTATCCTGCAAATAGCTGCCGTCGTCTGCCTTGTGGCGCTTCATTTCGCCAAAGTAAAAGCCGCTGGAGTAGGGGCGGTGGCTGGCGGCGTTCAATTCACGCTGCAAAAGCTCGATCTGCGCCGCGCTGGCTGTGCCGGAGAGTATGCCGTCTATGCGCTTGCGATAGGCATTGGTTATGGTCGCCACATAGAAGGGGGATTTCATGCGACCCTCGATCTTGAAGGAAACCACGCCTGCATCCATGATCTTATCCAGAAAGGGCAGGCAGTTCATATCGAAGGAGGAGAGGATGGTCATGCCGCGATCATCCTCTTCCACGGGGAAATATTCGCCCGGGCGCTTTTCCTCCATCAGGTGGTAGGTCCAGCGGCAGCTCTGAGCGCAGGCACCCTTATTGGCGCTGCGGCCGGTGAGGTAGGCGGAGATCATGCATCTTCCCGAATAGGACATGCACATCGCGCCATGCACGAAGGCCTCCAGCTCCAGATCATCGGGGATGCGGCTGCGCAGCTCGCGGATATCCTCCAGCGACATCTCCCTGCCCAGCACGATGCGCTTCACGCCGAGGTCGTAATACACGCCTGCGGCGGCATAGTTCAGGCAGTTGGCTTGGGTGCTTACATGCACGGCAAGCTCCGGCGCAGCCCGACGTATGGCTGCGATCAGGCCGAGGTCAGACACGATCACCGCATCCGCGCCCACGGCCTGCAATGCCTGCGCGTAGTCCCCGGCGGCGTCGATCTCGCCGTTGGAGGCAAAGGCGTTCACCGTTACATACAGCTTCTTGCCCGCCGCATGCACCAGCTGCGCTGCCTCGGCAAGGCTGTCCATGGTAAAGCCCACGCTACCTGCGCGAAGCTGAAGCATCGGCCCGCCGGCATAGACCGCGTCCGCGCCGAAGCGCAGCGCCGTTTTCAGCCGCTCCATATCGCCTGCCGGGGAGAGCAGCTCGAAGCGTTTATTCGTGATCGTTTGCATGGTTCTCTCCTTCGTGGCGCAGACCGATATCCACCGGCGCGCCTTCGATATTGGCATTGATGTATTGCTCGCACAGGGCGTTGGCAAAGCTTGCCGTGACCAGCTTGTTGAAGCTGAGCATGAACACTGCATAGGCGATGATGCATATCGGCAGCAGCCATTTCAGCACCTGCGGCAGCAGCAGATAGCCCAGCAGCAGGGCGATGGGCAGCGCCAGCGTGATGAGCTTGGCGAGCACGACCCTTGGCAGGGCAGCCACCGTGATGATCACGCTGTTGCGCACCAGCTGACCAAAGCGCAGCCGATAGCTCACCATCATCGTGGGCATCCATTGGGCGCTGAGCACCCATAGCGCCGCAGCAGCCAGCAGCAGTGCGATGGGCAGGTAGAAGAGGGGGCTGGATTTTGCCAAGCCGGAATAGAAATAGACGCAGACATACACAACCAGCGGCAGCAGACCCTCGATCACGCCGAAGAGCAGCGCCTGCTTCCAGTTTTCCTTCATGCCGCGCTTGAAATCCTGAAAGGGGAAGCTATGCTCGTCCCGCGCCCAATTGCGCATCACATAGCTTATGCCGGCATTGAAGGGACCAGTGATGGCGATCAGCGGCGCAAGCAGGGTGAGGTAGCTCAGCAGCAGCGAGGGATACAGGGCCGCATCCTCTATCGAAAACAGCTGCAATAGGTTAATCAGCGTCCAAAGCACCGCCGGGATCCATATCAGTAGGTACAGCCAGTTCAGGTTGACCATGCCGCCCCTGCGCACGCCCAGCACAGCCTTGAACAGCTCCAGCCGGGTGGAGGGCAGGTCGTCCTCGGTAAAGTCCCGCTTGCCGGGCTTACCATAGAAATAGTTGTTGAACAGATCCTTCAGCGCCATTTTGCTTGCCTTGCCTCCTGCTTTGCTTTGGCTGCCTGCGATGCCAGACCGCAGCAGCGCCGCATATATTCCATTATAGTATACACTTGGCTGCGCCGCTTTGCAAGAAGGATCGCATGGGGTTTCGGAAAACGAGAACAAAAT
>CAYWLE010000260.1:0-2383 GCA_964458825.1 uncultured Oscillospiraceae bacterium
TTGCTTTGCAAGCCTCCGGTGCGTCCAAAGGGAATGATTCCCTTTGGAAACCCCACATAAAACCGTGCTTGCAGCACGGTTTTTGAATTATTATTAACATTATCTAAAAGGCTCCCTTGTGTAAAGGAAGCTGACTGAGGGATTGCCGTTCCTCTCAGGGATGGAACCCTATAGAAAGGGGTTCGGGGACGGAGTCCCCGAGCGTACCCTATCACGTCAATTTCCTCTTGCATTTTGGTTTGAGTTTCAATATAATTAAACTATGTTAATAGGCTCAGTGCGTGCGAGGGTGCAGCCGGGCATATTTTCGCAATTCACAGAAAGGGGGATGAGAGCATGGACGACGCGCACCAGTACGTGATCGAAATGCTGCACATCACCAAGGAATTTCCCGGTATCAAGGCCAATGACGATATCACATTGCAGCTCAAGCGCGGCGAGATCCACGCGCTGCTGGGTGAGAACGGCGCGGGCAAATCCACGCTGATGAGCGTGCTCTTCGGCCTGTATCAGCCGGAGGCTGGCGAGATCCGCAAGGATGGCAAGACCGTAAGGATCAATAATCCCAACGATGCCACGGCGCTGCACATCGGCATGGTACACCAGCATTTCAAGCTGATTGATGTATTTACCGTGCTGGATAACATCATTCTCGGTGCGGAGGATACCAAGCTTGGTTTCCTGCAAAAGAAGGCTGCACGCAAGAAGGTGCAGGAGCTTTCCGAGCGCTATGACCTGCGGGTGGATCTGGATGCGAAGATCGAGGATATCACCGTGGGCATGCAGCAGCGCGTGGAGATACTCAAGATGCTCTATCGCGATAATGAGGTTCTCATCTTCGATGAACCCACCGCCGTGCTCACGCCCCATGAGATTCAGGAGCTGATGCAGATCATGCGCGGCCTGAAGGCGGAGGGCAAGAGCATACTCTTTATCTCCCATAAGCTCAATGAGATCATGGAGGTTGCCGATCGCGTAACCGTGCTGCGCAAGGGTCGCTATGTTGGCACCGTCAATACCTGCGAAACCACCAAGGAGGAGCTCAGCCGCATGATGGTCGGCCGCCCCGTGCAGCTGGTGGTTGAAAAGGGCGACTGCCACCCGGGCGACGTGGTGCTGAAGGTGGAGGATCTGTGCGTCGTATCCAAGCTGTATAAGAAGGAAGCGGTCAAAAAGGTCAGCTTCAACGTGCGCAGTGGCGAGATCGTGTGCATCGCCGGCATCGACGGCAATGGTCAGACGGAGCTTGTGCACGCGCTGACCGGCTTGGAAAAGCCCTCGGCGGGCAGGATCACCCTCTGCGGCAAGGATATTACCCACGCCTCCATTCGCCAGAGGAGCCAGACCGGCATGAGCCACATTCCCGAGGATCGCCATAAGCATGGTCTTGTGCTGGATTATACGCTGGAGCAGAATCTGGTTCTGCAAAAATATCAGGAGCCAAGGTTCCAAAACCACGGCTTCATCCGCTTCGACGCGGTGCGGGAGTATGCCGGGCAGCTCATCGAGCAGTATGACGTGCGCTCCGGTCAGGGTCCGCTCACCGTGGCTCGCAGCATGTCCGGCGGCAACCAGCAGAAGGCGATCATCGCCCGAGAGATCGACCGCGACCTGCCGCTGATCGTGGCTGTGCAGCCCACGCGCGGCTTGGATGTTGGCGCCATTGAGCATATCCATAGCCAGCTGGTTGCCCTGCGCGATGCAGGCAAGGCTGTGCTGCTGATCTCGCTGGAGCTGGACGAGGTAATGAACCTGTCCGACCGCATCCTCGTGATCTATGAGGGCGAGATCGTGGGCAGCTTCGATCCCGAGCGCGTGAAGAACATCACCGTGGAGGAGATCGGCATGTACATGGCGGGTGCAAAGCGGGAAAATCAGGATAAGGCGCAGCTTGGTGCGCAGAAGGAGGCAAAAGCGTGAGCAGCAAAAAGACGCCGCTTTTGAAGCGGGAGGGAAGCAAGTCCGTCCTCGCCTCCCTGATATCGATCCTCATTGGCTTGGTTGCCGGCGGTCTGGTTATCCTCATCGTTGGTGTGAGCAACCCCTCCATGGGGCTCAAGAGCGCATGGGAGGGCATCCGTCTGGTGGTGCTGGGTCTGTTCAGCACCGGCCGCGATGCGGCAGGCTCCCTTACCTTCGGCTTCAACCCTGCCTCGATCGGCAATATGCTCTTCAGAGCCACGCCGGTCATGCTCACGGGTCTGTCGGTGGCTGTGGCAAATAAGACGGGTCTGTTCAATATCGGCGCTCCGGGTCAGTATCTGGCAGGAACCACCGCCACCCTCTTCATTGCGCTGAGCATTCCCTCCAGCGTGGTTCCGTGGTGGATCATATGGATCCTCGCGCTGCTGGGCGGCATGGCTGCGGGCGCGCTTTGGGGAAC
>CAYWLE010000261.1:0-2368 GCA_964458825.1 uncultured Oscillospiraceae bacterium
CCATAGAGCAGCAGCTTTTCCGTCATGGTGGTTTTACCGGCGTCGGGGTGGGAAATAATGGCAAAGGTTCTGCGGCGCGCCACTTCGGTTTTTAGTTCAGGATGCATTTCCATTCCTCCAGCATCATCCATAATATCACAGCTAATATTGTAACCCGTTGCCCCGGCGCAGTCAATCCCCGGCAATGATTCTTTGCGTTAATTCCTGCACAGCTTCATGAGGCAGCTGGGCTTTGGTATGGATATTCTAGAGCCAATGGCTGCTCGGCTCAGCTGCGCATCTTCCGAGCTTTCCCCTTGGCTGGCTTGGCGGCGGAGAGCACCGTGGGCAGGTGGCGGCACAGATCGAATATAACGTCCACGGGCAGAGGTTCGCCGATGGCGGAGTAGAGCCTTTGAATGCGCGACAGCTGGAGCCGGGTTTCTCTGAAGCTGATTTTCCTTTGTTTATCCATGTGATCGTCCTCCATTCGTCAAAATATATGCGTTGGAGCGACGGGATATGACAACTTTTTTCAAAAAAAGGCAAAAAACGATCCCTGCCGCAATTATGACGACAGGGAGCGCTTTTGCCATTAAGCCAGTGAATTATTCCTCAGAGGGAGCGCCAACGGGGCAAGCGCCCTCGCAGGAGCCGCAGGAGATGCAAGCGTCTGCATCGATCACATACTTGCCTTCGCCCTCAGAGATAGCGTTTACGGGGCATTCATCGGCGCAAGCACCGCACATTACGCATTCGTCAGAAATCTTATATGCCATTTGAGTTACACCTCCAAATTATTCTGTTGACATTATACTCCTAAAGTGAAAAAAAAGCAATATGTTAGTTTTTTCTAATAACCGATTTTCTTCAATTTTTAGCATAAAAAGTCCGCTGAAGCACAAAAAAGGATCCCTGCCATATGAAATGGAGGGATCAAAAGGGATGGAAAATCAGATAATTTCCACGAACACCGGCTTGGGGCTCTTTGCGGAGGCAGCCTTCACGATGGTACGGACAGCCTTGGCAATGCGACCCTGCTTTCCGATGACCTTGCCCATATCTTCCGGGTCTACGCGCAGCTCGATGACGATGCTATCCTCATTTTCAACCTCGCGCACATCGATCGCCTCGGGGGCGTCGACCAGGGAAGCGGCAATATAACGAACCAGTTCCTGCATAGCTTACAGAACTCCGCCCTTCTTGAGCAGACCGCGAACAGTATCGGTGGGCTGAGCGCCGGTGCCGAGCCAGTACTTGGCGCGCTCCTCGTTGATCTTCAGCTCAACGGGCTCAGAAACGGGATTGTAATAGCCGATCTCCTCGATGAAGCGGCCATCGCGGGGGGTGCGGGAATCGGTAACGACCAGACGATAGAAGGGCTTCTTCTTCATGCCCATTCTCTTGAGACGAATCTTAACCATTTTTATTTCCTCCTAAATGCTTCTCAGGTGATTGGATATAAATACGGCTTATTACCGTAGTTATTTATGTCGGCTGCCCCACGATCATTTCATGATCGCGTCGCAGCTTCGCGCCTGCGGTACGCTGTGTCCTCGGCGCTCCTCGCCACTCCGTGGCTTCGCTCCTTGTCGGCTGCCTATCGTAGCGAGCCTGAATCAATTCATCGGCGGCAGCTTGCCGCTCATTGCCTTGGCCATCTGGCGCATCTTGCCCTTTTTCATGCCGCCCATCATGTTTTTCATCATGGACTTCGCCTGATCGAACTGCTTAAGCAGCAGGTTGACCTCCTGCACCGTGGCGCCGCTGCCCGCAGCAATGCGGCGCTTGCGGGAGGCGTTTAGGATATCCGGGTTGCGGCGCTCCATGCGGGTCATGGAGAGGATGATGGCCTCGTTCTTCTTCTGAGCCTTGGTCATCTTTTCCTCGTCGATATCGGTATCCTTTATCTTGCTTCCTAGACCGGGGATCATCTTGAGCACATCGGTGATGGAGCCCATTTTATTGAGCTGCCGGATCTGATCGAGATAATCCTCAAGGGTGAATGCGTTGGTGCGCATCTTGCGGGTGAGATCCACGGCCTGCTGCTCATCGAAGCTCTCCTGCGCCTTTTCGATCAGGGAAAGCACGTCGCCCATGCCAAGAATGCGGCTGGCCATGCGATCGGGATGGAAGGGTTCGAGATCGGTAAGCTTTTCACCGATGCCGGAGAACTTGATGGGCTTGCCGGTGACGGCACGCACAGAAATGGCTGCGCCGCCGCGGGTATCGCCATCCAGCTTGGTGAGAATCACGCCGTCCACGCCCAGCTCATCGTTAAACGTCTTGGCGACGGTTACGGCGTCCTGACCGGTCATGGCATCCACAACCAGCAATATCTCCTGCGGATGCACGCAGTCGCGCACGTCGCGCAGCTCCTGCATGAGGT
>CAYWLE010000262.1:0-2356 GCA_964458825.1 uncultured Oscillospiraceae bacterium
GGCAAGATGACAATAAGTACCCTGAGGTAACGTCCACGCCCGAGGCGACAGCCGAAGCTATGGTGCAGAACAGCGACCAGCCTCAGCTAATGCTGCAACCTGTAGCTACAAACCCGAGTGCAGAGGCAGAGCCCTCGCCATCGCCCATGCCCGTAGCAGCGGTAACGACCGGCGAAGGCAACTCGGAAACGACTGACGGAGATGCCTCGACGGCATCGACGGTCACAGTCACCTTGGAGCCGACGCCCACAGCTCCGCCGGATGTAGCGCCCGCCCCGTCGGGCAGCATACTGCCCATCGTGATCGCAGTGGCAGTGGTGCTAGCCGCCGCAGCGGCGCTGGGCATCGTGCTCAGCCACAGAAAGCGGCAGGCAGAGGCGCGGCGGACATATCCAGAGGCATCCACAAAGATTCCTCGGAATCTGAGATCGGGCGGCACGGCTCCGGTGAAGCCGAGCCAGCTGCAAACGGAGCAGATCATGCCCGATGCGCCGATGGCGAGCCGCTACCGCGTTGGCTTTGCACAGACGCAGGGCAGCCGTGAAAACCAAGAGGATTCCTTCTGCATATCCAATTGGAAGGATGAACGGGCGGTATCCAGCCTTGGCTTGCTGGCTGCGGTGGCGGATGGCATAGGCGGTTTGAGCAATGGTCAGCTTGCCAGCAGCACGGTGGTTCGCAATATGTGTACCCGCTTTGAGAACCAGAATGTGGGCATGGCGTTGAGCGATCGCCTGCTGGAGCTGGCGGCACAGAGCCAGCAGGATGTGCTGAGCATCGTGCAGCAGCGCGGCAACTGCGGCACCACGCTGGTGAGCGTGCTAATCAAGGATGGGCAGATGGTTATGCTGTCCGTGGGCGATAGCCGCGTTTCCCTGTATCGCTCGGGCGTGCTGCTTCAGCTCAACCGCGAGCACGTGCTGGGCAAGGAGAGCGATGAAAATACCATGCTCAACCACGCCGCCCAGAACAACGATACCCGCAAGCGCAAGGCGATCACCGCCTATCTGGGCAAGCCAAACCTGCGGCTGATCGATCGGACGCTCAACCCCATGAAACTGATGTCGGGCGACCGCATATTGCTGATGAGCGACGGCGTGTTCGGCTCGCTCAGCGATGACGAGATCATTGCCGCCATGCAGGCTCCACCGGATAGAGCCGCGCAGATGGTGATCCAAACGGTGGAGGCAAAGCGCCTGCCCCATCAGGATAATGCAACCATCATTATTGTGGAAATGCAATAGGCAGCCTGTCCTTGAACCAACACAAGCAGCACAAACAGTTACAAAACGGCGGTTTTACCGCTGTAAGGTATAAAGGAATAAGCAATAAAAGGGAGAGATTGGGAATGAAAAGAGCACTTAGCATCATCTTGGCACTCATTTGTCTGCTGTCCGTGGCAATCACCGCGTTTGCCGCAGCCTCCTTCGAGGACGTATCCAACAGCGTCGTTCGCATCTGTGCGGAGGAATACATCACCGTAGTCGATGCAAATGATGGCACCGTATATACGAAGAGCGAGCCTACCGATGTAGCCTCCATCGGCTCCGGCTTTGCCGTTGGCAAGAAGGGCGAGGCTGTGAAGTACTTCATAACCAACAGCCACGTTATTACCGCTGAACCCTCCTATGAATCCGATGTTCAGCTTTCGGTAAACGGCAGAAATATTGTGCGCGACATCATTATCTACTACGAGTACAAGCCCTATCTGATCTTCTCGGATTACGATCATAAGCTTGCCGCGAATGTAACCGCCGTCAGCGACCGCTGCGATCTGGCTGTGCTTTCCCTGAACGACACCACCACCGAGCGCACCCCCATCACCATTAAGTCCTTCAATGGCTTTAAGGATCTGAACCATCAGGCCGTATATGCAGTCGGCTTCCCGGGCATTGCCGATACGCTCAATGATATCAGCACCGTGGGCAACCGCAGCCTCAATTCCTACCTTCCCGATGTCACCGTTACCAAGGGCATCGTAGGCAACCTCAAGGAGCATGCCATTAGCCAAGAGGGTGAAATGATCCAGCATGATGCAAAGCTCTCCGGCGGCAATTCCGGCGGTCCGCTGGTGGATGAAAAGGGCTACCTGCTGGGCGTGAATAAGGGCGGTCTGACAGAGGATGTTGGCTCCATCAGCAGCGATTATAGCCTTGCCATCAGCGCCAACGAGCTGATCCGCTTCCTCAAGGCAAATGAGATTGCCTATCAGGCAGCTCCTGCCTTCGATATGATGCTCATTATCATCATTGCCGCAGCAGTGGTTATCATCCTTGTGGTGGTTATCGTCATGGTTAGCAAAAAGAGCAGCGCCAAGAAGGCTCGTAGCCTCTACTGCGATGAGGGCGGCCTGAAG
>CAYWLE010000263.1:0-2347 GCA_964458825.1 uncultured Oscillospiraceae bacterium
TGATTATCCACCTCGAGCCGCGCCATAATCTGCCGCGCCCGGGCGATCAGGGATTTGGGCAAGCCAGCCAGCTTCGCCACAGCCACGCCATAGCTGCGGTCAGCGCCGCCGGGCACGATCTTGCGTAAAAAGATCACGTCCTCGCCCATCTCCTTGGCGGTGATGCGGTAGTTCACCACGCCCTCCAGCACGCCCTCCAGTTCGGAAAGCTCATGGTAGTGGGTGGCAAAGAGCGTACGTGCGCCGCACTTCTCATTGGCGATGAACTCCACCGCCGCCCAAGCGATGGACAGACCATCGAAGGTGGAGGTTCCCCTGCCAACCTCGTCCAGGATCAGCAGGCTCTTGCTCGTGGCATACCTGAGGATGGTTGCCATCTCGCTCATCTCCACCATGAAGGTGGACTGCCCGCCATAGAGGTCGTCCGACGCGCCTATGCGGGTGAAGATGCGGTCGGTAAGAGCAATGTCCGCGCTCTCCGCCGGCACGAAGGAGCCTATATGCGCCATCAGCACAGTCAGCGCCACCTGCCGCATGTAGGTGGATTTGCCCGCCATATTCGGACCGGTGATCACCATCACCCGATGCTCGCCATCGAGGCTGGTATCATTTGGCACAAATTTCTCCCTGCCGATGGAATCCTCCACCACCGGATGCCTGCCGCCGACGATATTATACCTGCCCTCATCGTTGATGGCGGGACGGGCATAGCCATAGGCGGAGGCTACCTTTGCGAGGGACAGCAGCACGTCCAGCGTCTTGAGCGCCTGTGCGCTCGCCTGCAAGCGCGGCAGTTGTGCCTGTAGCTCTGCCCGAATCTGGCAGAAAAGCTCGTATTCCAGCCTTGTAGCGCTCTCCTGTGCGCCGAGGATGCGGTTTTCAAGCTCCTTCAGCTCCTCGGTGATGAAGCGCTCGGCATTGGCAAGGGTCTGCTTGCGGGTATAACGATAGGGAACCAGATCATAAAAGGACTTGGTTACCTCTATGTAGTAGCCAAAGACCCGGTTGTAGCCGATCTTCAGGTTCTTGATGCCCGTTTCCTCCCGCTCACGCTGCTCCAGCGCGGCGAGGTAATCCTTGCCGTTGGCGGCCACGTCCCGCAGCTCATCCAGCTCGGCGCTGTAGCCAGCCTGAATAACATCGCCATCCTTGATCGATATCGGCGCATTGGGGTTGATGGCGCGCCGCAGGATCTCGCTCAGCTCCGGCATGGGGTCGAGCATATCCGCCATCTCGCGGATCAGCGGCGCGGAAAAGCGCTCGCCGCACTCCTTGAGCATGGGTATGGCGTCCAGCGAGGTCTTGAGGGCTATGCAGTCCCGGGCGTTGACAGCCTCGTAGGCGATGCGGCTGAGCAGCCTCTCCACATCATACACGCCGCCCAGCGCCTCCCGCATGCGGGCAGCCTCCATCGGGCTTTCCATCAGCTCCTGCACAGCGTCCAGCCTGCGTTCGATCTCTATCTTCTCATAGAGCGGTCGCTCGATCCACGCCCGCAGCAGCCTGCTGCCCATCGCCGTCTGGGTCTGGTCAAGTATCCAAAGGAGGGAGCCCTTGCGTGCCTTGCTGTGCAGGGTTTCGGTAAGCTCAAGGTTGCGCAGCGCCACCTTGTCCAGCGCCATATACTTGCCGGAATCATAGGGTGTGGCGGCAAGTATATGGGAGAGGGCGTTCTTCTGCGTTTCGGTGAGGTAAGCCAGAAGCGCGCCAGCCGCACATACAGCCAGCCGCTGCTCCTCAAAGCCCAGCTCACGCACGTTCTTTCCAAAGTGCGCCTGCATGCATTTGGAGGCAACGGGATAGGAAAAGCTCTCCTCGCTCCGCTGTGAAGCAGCATTGCCGTGCTCAGGATCCAGCTTGCAAAGCTCGTCCCGGCTGTTGGTGATCGCCTCGCTGGGATCGATGCGGGCAAGCTCGTCGGCAAGGCTGCTCCGAGCGTTGCTTAGCTGAAAGAGGCTAAATTCGCCGGTGGATACGTCGCAGAAGGCCACGCCAGCCTGATTGCGCCGCAGGCACACGGCGCAGATGTAGTTTGCCTTCTTTTCCTCCAGCATGTTGCTCTCGATCACCGTGCCGGGGGTGATGATGCGGGTCACGGCGCGCTCAACCAGCCCCTTGGTTGTGGCTGGATCGCTCAGCTGCTCGCAAATGGCTACCTTGTAGCCCCGCTCGATCAGCTTGCGCACGTAGACATCCACCGCATGATAGGGCACGCCGCACATGGGCGCGCGCTCGGACAGGCCGCAGTCCTTGCCGGTGAGGGTCAGCTCCAGCTCCCGGGACGCGAGCTTCGCATCGTCGAAAAACATTTCATAGAAATCTCCCAGCCGGAAGAAAAGGATCGCGT
>CAYWLE010000264.1:0-2325 GCA_964458825.1 uncultured Oscillospiraceae bacterium
TAATTCAAGAACATACTCTTCACTCATTGTGCAGCCTCCTTTGAAAAGAGTACGGGGTTACATATGATTTGCGCCCCTCCAAGGGAGGGGCGCTCTGGCTGTCAAAATGCTTTTGACAGCCTTGTGGACGGGGAAACCAGTTTCCCCGCCACTGCCACCCCTTCCAGATTTTGCTTGGATCCAAGGATCCCGGTCGCAAAATCTGCAAGGAAGTGATTTTTACTCCAGAAAACAAGTTTTTCCTTCGTAAAAATCACCCCGTGGTCGCCGTTCATGCCGCCGACCACGATTTTTCATGGCTGTACTGCGGCAATTATGTTCGATAAGCTGTGCGCCCCTCCCTTGGAGGGGCGCGGGGTTAAGCTATGGCAGCTTACTGCATGCCGGCCATGATCTCGGCAACGGTTGCCTCGGTGATGGCGGTCACATTGCGGAATACGTTCTGAGCGCCAACATCCTCTGCCAGAATCAGAGCATACATGGATGCGCAGGCGGTAGCAGTATCCACGTCAGAGCCTTCGAAGCCGATGATGCCCTTGGCGGGATAGGTGGGATCCAGAAGCTGCTCGAGCTGCTGCTTGGTAACGTCGGTGGTGAATACGCCCATATCCTCGGGGATTTCGCCATTGGTGAAGATGTTCAGAGCTTCGTCAGCGCCGATCATTGCGCCGGAACCTACGCCAGCAACAACCTTGGCATTGGGATGGGCCTGCAGGGTGGTCTCAACAGCGGTCTGAGCATCGGAAGCGATGATGCCTGCCTGGTTGGCTACGACTTCATACTTGCCAGCAGCAACCTCTTCCAGACCAATCATGATGCCCTCTTCACGCTCGAGCAGAACCTTGGTCTGGGGATAGCCGATCACGATGACCTCAGCCTTGTTGTCCTCAGAGTAGTGCTCGTTGATGAAGGCGCCTGCCAGCTTGCCGATCTCGGTGCCGAGATAGGTGTTGTCCAGGATCCAGTTGGCGTCGGTGTTCTCCATGGGATCGTCCCAGCACATCACCTTGATGCCCTTTTCACGAGCCTGTGCGCAAACATCCTCAAGCGCGGCGGCGTCGGAGGGGTGAACCATGATGAGGTCGCAGCCGGCGGAGATGAAGTTCTCAACCTGGCCGATCTGGGTTGCGGAGGAGTCGTCGCAAGCAACGATGGTGAACTCAGCGCCTGCATCCTTCAGAACGGCATCCAGAGCGGTCATAACGCCGGCCCAGTATGCATTCTGCAGGGACTGAATGGTGATGCCCAGCTTCTTGCCGGCCAGGGAGGACAGGTCAGCCTTGGCATAGAACTCGGGGGTCGCCTGAACGCCTTCGGTCTCGCCAGTGGTCTCTGCAAACGCGCATGCGCTCAACAGCATCAGGGCTACGAGAATCAGAGCAAGTACTTTCTTCATGGTAGATATCTCCTTTTCCTTTTTTCTCAATACGTCCTTTTGCGGACGCACGATTCAATTTGAAAGCGCCGCTTTTCCATCATTTTCCGATATATTCCATCGTATTCTGATATGCTCTATCCTATTCTGATATACTCCGTTATATATCTTCATATGGAAGCGACTGAAGCGCTGGGCTTCGTTCATTTGCCCGCCGTCGGGCTGTGGTTCGTCAGTCGTCAGGATAGGTAATGGAAACCTTGCCGCATTTGCCGGATGCCATCAGGGCATATGCCTCGCTCGCACGCTCCAACGGGAAGCGGTGGGTGATAAGCTTGTCCGGGTGGATGCCCCAGCGAACCAGATGCTCCACCAGCTCCTCCATGCGCCACAGCGATGTGACCCACGAGCCGTAAATCGTCTTCTGGCCGTGCATGATGTCCGGCGAGGGATTGAAGGTCACATCGTTGCCCTCGCCAACCATCGCCATCTTGCCCCACTCACGGGTGCAGCGAATCGCCAGCGCACGGGCGGAGTTGTTAGCGGAGCAGTCTATGCTGCGCTCGCAGCCATAGCCGCCGGTAACCTTCATGATGTTCTGCTGGCACTCCTCCGGGTTCATGGAGTTGAACACATAATCCGCCAGTCCCAGTTCCTTAGCCAGCTGCATGCGCTCCTCGTTTACATCGCAGCCAATGGTGGTATCGCAGCCCATTGCCTTTGCAAGCATCAGCGTTGCCAGACCAACCGGGCCAAGACCCGTCACCAGCACGCGATCATTGCCGGAAACGCCGATCTTCATCAGCGCCTCATAGCAGGTGCCGAAGCCGCAGGCGACCTGCGCGCCGTCCTCATAGCTCAGCTCGTCCGGCAGAGCGATCAGATCCTTCTCGTCGCACAGCACATAGGGCGCCATGCCGCCGTTGCGCTGCCAGCCGTATGCCGCACGC